>JBKPRV010000103.1:0-5488 GCA_046734715.1 Actinomycetota bacterium
ACCGGGCTCCGAGCCCCAGCACGCCGCCGGCCGAGGCGCCGCCCGACACCGCGGCCGCGACCACCACCACCGCCCCGCCCGCCGCTCCGGCAACGACCGCGCCGGCGCCGCCGCAGCCGCCGACGCCGGCCGAGCAGGTGCTGGCGCTGGTAAACGACGCCCGCGCCCATGCAGCCACGCCGTGCGGCCCGGTGCAGCTCGACCCCCGGTTGATGGCGGCGGCCCAGGCCCATAGCGACGACATGGCCGCCCGCAACTTCTTCGACCACACCAACCCGGACGGCGTGACGTTCGCCCAGCGCATCCTGGCCACCGGCTACCCCCAGGTGGCGATGGCCGAGAACATCGCCAAGGGCCAGCGGTCGGCCAGCCAGGCCATGCAGGCCTGGATGCAGTCGACGATGGGCCACCGCGAGAACATCGAGAACTGCGCCTACAACTTCATGGGCCTCGGCGTGAACCAGAGCGCCTGGACCTGGACCCAGGACTTCGCGGCCTGAGGGCCGGGTCCGCTCGGCCTCTACGGGACGGGGACGGCGCGGCGCTGCTCGTCGAGCACGAACACGGTCTGGGTGGAGCGGACGTGGGTGGCGCCGTGCAGGCGGTCGAGCACGACATCGCGCAGGGCCTCGATCGACGGCACCCTCACCAGCGCCACCATGTCGAACCCGCCGCTGGTGAAGGCCAGGTACTCGACGCCGGGCAGGTGCATCAGCTCGTCCCGGGCGGAGCGCCACTCGTTCTGCTCGACGTTGACGAGGATCAGCGCGGCCACGCCGAGTCCCGCCCGGGCGGGGTCGACGGTGGCGGTGAAGCCGGTGATCACGCCGTCGGCCCGCAAGCGGTCGAGCCGGGCGTACGCTGTGGCCCGGCTCACGCCCACACGGTGCGCCAGCTCGTTGACCGACAGCCGGCCGTCGTCCATCAGGGCGGCCACGATGCCGCGGTCAACGTCATCGAGCGCGCGGTGCTCAGACACGGTGCCGTTCCTCTGCATTGTCCCCGCCAATTCGTCAGGATGATAGCGGACTCGAGTCCGATATGTCTGGCATTTTCTGGAACTGTTGAACATGCTGGTCAGCGGGTAGACGATGGCCTGCATGGCCCGCACCCAGGCCGACCACCCGACCGCGTTCGAGCTGCCCGAGGACCACCCAGGGTTCACCGATCCCGCCTACCGGGCCCGCCGCGCCGCCATCGCCGAGGTGGGTCGCGCCCATCACCGGGGCGATCCCATCACCGACGTCGAGTACACGCCCGAAGAGGACGAGGTGTGGCGGATCGTCTCCCACGAGCTGCGCCGCAAGCACGAGCGCTACGCCTGCCGCGCCTACCGCGAGGGCGCCCGCGCCGTGACCCTGCCCAGCGAGCGGGTGCCCCAGCTGCGGGAGGTCGACGAGCGCGTCCACGGGCTCACCGGCTTCCACATCGAGCCGGTGCCGGGCCTGGTCCCCACCCGCGAGTTCTACGGCGCCCTGGCCGACCGCACGTTCCTGTCGACGCAATACATCCGCCACCACTCGGTGCCCTTCTACACCCCCGAGCCCGACATCGTGCACGAGATCATCGGCCACGCCAACATGCTCGGGAACCCGGTGTTCGCCGACCTCTACGAGCTGGCGGGCCAGGCCTCGGTGCGGGCGACGAGCGACGAGGCGCTGGAGCGCTTCTCCAAGGTGTTCTGGTTCACGCTGGAGTTCGGCGTGGTGTGGGAGGACGGCGAGCTGCGCACCTACGGCGCCGGCCTGCTGTCGTCGTACGGGGAGATCGAGGAGTTCCGCTCCGCCGAGATCCGCCCATGGGACCTCGAGGAGATGGGCACGCTCGACTACGACATCACCCGGTACCAGCCCGTCCTGTTCGCCGCCGAGTCGTTCGACCGCATGGTGGGCGACCTCGGCGCCTTCTTCGCCGGCGACGGGTAGGTCGCCGGCGCCGGGTTTGCCCCGGCAGGGCGGGGGAACACTTGGTGGGTCATGGGATCTCACTACCGCGTGGGCGAGGAGCCCACCGACGCCGACATCCGCAAGGCGCTGGACGAAGTCATCAGCGTGCTGCGGCGGGCGGACATCGCCTTCCTGCTCATCGGCGGGATGAGCGCGGCCACCTTCGCCCGGCCCCGGATGACCGACGACATCGACGTGTTCGTGCGGCCCGACGCGGCCCGCCGGGCGCTGGAGGCGCTGGCCGCCGCCGGGTTCGACACGCAGGAGAAGGACCCGTACTGGCTGTTCAAGGCGTGGAAGCACGGCGTGCTGGTGGACGTCATCTTCCGCTCCACCGGCGACCTGTACCTCGACGACGAGATGCTGGCCCGGGGCAGCGAGCGGGAGTACCTGGGCGTGACCGCGCCGCTGGTATCACCGGAGGACCTGGTGGTCATCAAGGCCCTGGCCTCCGCCGAGCACAGCCCGCGCCACTGGTACGACGCCCTGGCCGTCATCGGCCGCTGCGAGCTCGACTGGGAGTACCTGCTGAGCCGGGCCCGGCTGGCCGGTCCCCGGCGGGTGCTGAGCCTGCTGCTCTACGCCGAGTCGACCGACCTGGCGGTGCCGGCCGAGATCATCGAGGAGCTGTTCGGGGTGGTGCACCCGCGGCCCGCGCTGGACGGGAGCCCGGGATCGTGAGCGCGGACGCGCCGTTGCCCCCGCCCTACCTGATCGGCCACATCCAGGACGCCCTGGCGGCCGACGACCGCTCCCGGGAGCTCGGGGTCGACGTCACGCTGGCCGGTCCCGAGCCTCGGGTGGTGCTGACGGGCACGGTGTCCACCGAGGTACAGCGCCGGGCCATCGGGGAGGTGGTGGCCGACTTGGCCCCCGGCTACCAGGTGATCAACGAGCTGGCGGTGGTGTCGACCGACGAGGGCGGCGGGGTGGAGGAGCTGGCATGACCCGCATCGCCGCCGTGGGCGACATCCACGTGGGCAGCGACTCGGTGGGGCGGGTGGCGCAGGGCTTGGCGCACGTCAACGAGCGGGCCGACGTGCTGGTCCTGGCGGGCGACCTGACCCGCTGCGGCACGGCCGAAGAGGCCGCGCTGGTGGCCGGCGAGCTGGCGGCGGTGACCATCCCGGTGGTGGCGGTGCTGGGCAACCACGACTTCCACGCCGAGGAGGCGGGCGAGGTGGTCCGGGTGCTGGAGGGTGGCGGGGTCACGGTGCTGGACGGCACGTCGACCACGGTCGACTCGGGCGGCGGCGTGATCGGCATCGCCGGGGCCAAGGGGTTCGGTGGCGGGTTCGCGGGCGCCTGCGCCACCGCGTTCGGCGAGCGGGCCATGAAGGCGTTCATCGCCGAGACCCGCGCCGAGGCGGCCCGCCTGCACGACGCGCTCGTCGGCGTGGCGGCCCGGGCCGATCGGGTGGTGGCCCTGCTCCACTACTCGCCGGTCGAGGAGACCCTGCGGGGCGAGCGGCTGGAGATCTACCCGTTCCTCGGCAGCCACCTGCTGGCCGAAGCC
Source organism: Actinomycetota bacterium (assembly GCA_046734715.1). Lineage (GTDB taxonomy): Bacteria > Actinomycetota > Acidimicrobiia > Acidimicrobiales > VFJN01 > ZC4RG19. The sequence continues at coordinate 3,463 of JBKPRV010000103.1, forward strand.
ATCGACACCGCCGGCGCCGACCTGGTCCTCCACGGCCACGCCCACCACGGCACCGAGCGGGGCGTGACCCCGGGCGGCATCCGGGTCCGCAACGTGGCCCAGCAGGTCATCGGCCACGCCTACCGCGTGTTCGACCTGCGGGAGCCGGCCCAGGAGGACCGCTCGGTGGCGTAACCTCCGGGCGGAGGGCGGTCCGGCCATGCGCTTCGTGTTCACCCCGCCGGCGCCCGACAGCGCCGGGCTCCTCACACTTCCGTGGACCACGCCGTTGGAGGACTGGGACGACCCGCGCCTGGTCACGCCCCGGGACGAAGGGCTGCACCGGCACGTGGTGCGGTTCGTCTCCGAGGGCGGGGCGCTGTGGGTGGTCAAGGAGCTGCCCGAGCGCCTGGCCCGGCGGGAGTACCGGCTGCTGCGGCGGCTGGCCGACCTGGGCATCCCCGCGGTGGAGGTGCTGGGCCTCGCCGTCGACCGGGGCCGTGACATGGACGCGGCGCTGGTCACCCGCTACCTGGACTTCTCGACCACGTACCGGGCCCTGTTCAGCCAGCAGCGCGGCTTGCACCCGCTGACGCGGCTGGTCGACGCCCAGGTCGAGCTGCTGGCGCGGCTGCACCTGAGCGGGTTCTTCTGGGGCGACTGCTCGCTGTCCAACACGCTGTTCCGCCTGGACGCCGGGGCCCTCGCCGCCTATGTGGTCGACGTCGAGACGTCGGAGCTCCATCCCACGCTCAGCGACGGCCAGCGCGAGCTGGACGTGGAGCTGGCGGGGGAGCGGATCGCGGGCGAGCTGTTCGACCTGGAGGCCAGCGGACGCCTGGCGACCGACGTCGACCCGCTGGGCATGGCCGCCGACCTGGCCGACCGCTACCGCGCGCTGTGGGACGAGCTGACCGGCGAGTGGGAGGTGGTGCCGGGCGAAGAGCGCCAGCGGGTGGCCGAGCGGATCGAGCGGCTGAACCACCTGGGCTTCGACGTGGACGAGGTCGAGCTGGTGGCGGGCGGTGCCCCCGACGGCCGGGCCCGGCTGCGGGTCACCACCCGGGTGCGGGAGCCCGGCCACCACCGCGCCCTGCTCCACCGGCGCACCGGCCTCGTGGCCCAGGAGAACCAGGCCCGGAGGCTGCTCAACGACCTGGCCTCGTTCCGGGCGTGGTTGGAGTCGACGGCCGGCACCCCGATCCCGGAGGTGGTGGCGGCCAACCGCTGGCTGGCCGAGGTGTACGACCCGGTGGTCCAGGCCATCCCCCCGCACCTGGCGGGCAAGCTCGATCCGGTCGAGGTGTTCCACGAGGTCCTGGAGCACCGCTGGCTCCTGTCCGAGCGCGCCGGCCGCGACGTCGGCACCCGTCAGGCCGCCCGGTCCTACCTGGAGAGCATCCTGCCCGAGGTCCCCGACGACCTCACCGGTCCGTGAGGGCGCGGGCCAGCAGGGTGCAGGGGTGGACGACGTCGACGCCCGCGGCTGCGAGGTGGAGGGCACAGCCGGGGTTGGCGGAGGCGACCACCGGGGTGCCGGCGCGGGCGATGGCGGCCAGCTTGCGGTCGCGGATGGCGGACGCCAGGGCCGGTTGGACGGCCGCGTAGGCACCGCCGGCGCCGCAGCACAGGCCCTCGTCGTCCAGCTCCACGATGGTGGCCACCGGGGTCAGGACCGTGCGGACCGAGGCGTGGGCCCGCTGGACGTGGCGCAGGTGGCACGGGTCCTGGATGGCCACCAGCGGGCGCTCGGCCTCGGGGACGGCGACGTCGGGCATGCGCTCGGCCAGCCACTCGTGGATGTCACGCACCCGGGCGCTGAACGCCTCCGCCTCGGGGGTGCCGAGCAGGTGGCCGTAGTCCTTGAGCATGGCGCCGCAGCCGGCCGAGTCGACCAGGATCGGCCCATCGCCGGGCAGGGCGGCCATGGTGCGGCGGGCCGCGGCGCGGGCCTCGCGGCCCATCCCGGCGTGCAGGGCGAGGGCGCCGCAGCAGGCCGCGCCAGCAGGCGGGAGGGCGACGCCCGCGCCGGTCGCCTCCACCACCC
>JBKPRV010000104.1:0-2984 GCA_046734715.1 Actinomycetota bacterium
GCGTAGAGGCTGCCGTCGGGGGCGCGGAACTGGGTGTGGCGCTTGGGCGGGACGTCACCGACCCGCTGGTAGTGGGGCATCGCGACCTCCTCGGGCCGTGGGGGCAGACGGCACCCGCCGGCGGACGGGCGCGGCGCGGGCGAGGGCATGGCTGATCCGCTCGGCCGCCGACCGCACGGCGGCGGCGGCCTCGGCGTCGTCGGGCGGGAAGCGGTGGTCGGGCGCCACCACCGCGATGCTGGCGATGGGGCGGCCCTCGGCGTCCACCACGGCCGCGGCCACGCCCCGCACGCCCGGCTCCAGCTCCCCGCGGGAGAACACGGGCCCCGAGGCGAGGTTCTCCGCCAGCAGGGCCCGCCCGCTGGCGGCGACGTGCACCGGGTGGCGCGTGCCCGTCCGGTAGTGGATCTGGATCACGCCCACGCCCCCCACCACCTGCTCGACGGCCACGGCCTCGTCGCCGTCGCGCACCGTCAGCACCGCGGTCTCGCCGAAGCGGCCGGCGAGCGCCTCCAGCTCGCCCCGGGCCAGGGCCCGGAGCTGCGGCTCGATGCCGGATGCCAGCGCCAGCAGGCCCAGCCCGGGGCCCCAGCCGTGGTCGGTGCGGCGGGCCAGGCCGTGGGCCTCCAGCGTGGCCAGCATGCGGGCGACGGCGGTGCGCGACAGGCCTAGGACGCGGGCGAGCGAGGCGGCGCTCGGCTCGTCGTCGTGCTCGGCGAGGAGGCTCAGCAACCTCAGCGCGGCATCAACGGTCTTCGACTGTTCGGCCACCGGCGGCTCCGAACCCGGGGGACCGGGCGCACGGACCGTGCAGCGACGGAACGGACCGTCACGCCATGTTTCCCTCGGTAATGTCTGTTCCAATTCGGTGACACAAGGCACAGGTCCCTTATTTCACCGATAGGCGGACACTAACCTCCGCATTCCGGAGGTGCAACGTTGCCCACCCCCCTGCGCGCGGTTCTCGAGCGGCTCTTCGACGATGCCGAGCTGTTCCCCCCGCTGAGCCGGCCGATGGCCGACGCCCTGCGGGGCCACGCCGAGGCGTTGCGGGGACCGCACGGACGGCTGGTCGGGCCGTTCCTGTGCCCCGCCACCCGGCTGGCCGAGCTGGACGCCTGCGTCGCCTCCGGCCTCGCCCGGCCGCCGGCCATCGGGGTGGTGGGCTACGACTCGTTCGACGGCTGGCGCGCGGTGTACGCCACCGCCGGGCTGGTCCACGTGGAGGCGCCCCTGGGCGCCCGGATGCCGGGCCCGCCGGGCCGCGTGCGGCGCTATGTCGAGGTCGGGCCCCATGTCGACCTCGACCGGGCCCTGGACGCGGTGGCCCCCGGCGACGGCGTGAAGGTGCGCGGCTCCGGGCGGGTCAGCTCGTCGGTCCCGAGCGCCGACTGGCTGGCCCGGGTCCTGGTGGGCTGTGAGGCGCGGCACCTGAAGGTCAAGGCCGGGGGCGGGTTCGACGACCCGTACCGCAGCCACGGCGACGACGGGGTGCGCCACGGGCTGGTCAACCTCCTGGCCGGCGCGGGCGTGGCCCGCGCCCGACGTCCGGTGGGCGAGGTGGCGGCGGCGCTGGCCACCGGCGAGGACGGCGCCGCCGACCTGCTGGGGTTGGTGGCCGGGTCGCGCGAGCTGGTGGCGTCGGTCAGCGTCTCGTCCGTAGACGGCGTCCTGGTCGGGCTGGCGGCCCGGGACCTGCTGTGAGCCGATGCTGAGCTCGTGGGTGCCCGGGGCCGACGGGTCGGGCTTCCCGGCCGAGCACCTGCCCTACGGCGTGTTCTCCCCGGCCGCGGGCGGGCGCCACGTCGGGTCCCGCATCGGTGATCACGTCGTCGACCTCGGCCGGCTGGCGGCGGTGGGCGTGGCCGGGCTGGAGCCGTGGGCCGCGGCCCTGGCGGCCGACCGGCTCAACCCCTTCCTGGCCGCGGGGCCGGACGCCTGGCGTCAGGTGCGAGAAGCGCTGACCGAGCTGGTGTGCTCGCCCGCGGGCCGGATGGTGGCGGAACCGGCGCTGGTGCCGGTCCACGAGGTCACGCTGCACCTGCCGGTGGCGGTGCCCGACTACGTCGACTTCTACAGCTCGATCGAGCACGCCACCAACCTGGGCCGGCTGTTCCGGCCCGACGCCGAGCCGCTGCTGCCGAACTGGCGCCACCTGCCCGTCGCCTACCACGGCCGGGCGGGGACGATCGTGGTGTCGGGGACCCCGGTGCCGCGGCCGGCGGGCCAGCGCCGCGATGCCTCCGGGACCATCGTGTTCGGCCCCAGCACCCGCCTGGACATCGAGTTGGAGGTGGGCTTCGTGGTGGGGCGGGCCTCGACCCCGGGCCACCCGGTGAGCGTCGCCGACGCGCCCGGGCACGTGTTGGGGGTCGCGCTGGTCAACGACTGGTCGGCGCGGGACATCCAGGCCTGGGAGTACCAGCCCCTCGGTCCCTTCCTCGGCAAGTCGTTCGCCACCACGCTCGCCGCCTGGATCACCCCGCTCGACGCCCTCGCCGCCTGCCGGGTGCCGGGGCCGGCCCAGGATCCCGAGCCGCTGCCCTACCTGGGCCTGGACGAGGACTGGGGCCTGGCCCTCGACCTGGAAGTGGCCCTGCGCCCCGCGGGCGGCACCGGGGAGGAGACGGTGAGCCGCGCCTCGTTCGCCGGGCTGTACTGGCGCATGCCCCAACAGGTGGCGCACCTCACCGTCAACGGCGCCCACCTGCAGGTGGGCGACCTGCTGGCGTCGGGCACGGTGTCGGGCCCGGTGCGCGGCAGCGAGGGCAGCTTCATCGAGCTGACCCGCAACGGGGCCGAGCCGCTGGCGGTGGCCGGGGTCGAGCGCACGTTCCTCGAGGACGGCGACGAGGTGGTGCTGCGGGGCCGCGCCGACGTCGGCGGGGGCGTGACCCTCACGCTGGGCGAGGCCCGCGGCCGCATCGTGCCGGCCCCCGGCCCCTAGGACAGGCCCTAGGGCCTGTCCTGTAAGTCCGGTGTCA
>JBKPRV010000105.1:0-4548 GCA_046734715.1 Actinomycetota bacterium
GGGGCGGACCAAGCGCGAGCAGACGGGGCAGACGGGGTGCACGCGGACGAAGGTCGGACGGGGGCGGACCAAGCGCGAGCGGACGGGGTGCACGCGGACGAGGGGCGGACGAGGGGCGAGGGGCGGGGGGACGGGGCGCACGCGGGTGAGGCCGGGGCGGGGGCGCAGCCGCCTGAGAGTGCGCAGCGGGTGCCCTGGTGGCGCAGGCCGTTGGTGGTGGGGGCGGGGTGCCTGGTGGTGCTGGCTGTGCCGTTGGCCGTGGCGCTCGGGGTGTTGCACAGTCCCCGGTGGTACCCGTTGCTCGACCTGGCGCAGGCTGAGATGCGGGTGCGGGATGTGGGGACCGGCCACCCGACGTTGGTGGGCGCGGCGGGGCGGATCGAGGCGTTTGGGGTGAGGGGTAGTCACCCGGGGCCGCTGGCGTTCTGGGCGTTGCGGCCGGTGTACACGGTGATGGGTGATACGGCGTTCGGGCTGCAGGTGGCGACGGCGAGCCTCAATTTGGTGGCTATGGCCGTGGTGCTGTGGATCGGCAACCGGCGGGGTGGCGTGCGGTTGATGCTGGCTCTGGCGGCGCTCTTGGCGGTGCTCACACACTTGTACGGGGCGGCGATCCTGACCGAGGCCTGGAACCCGTACCTGCCGTTGCTGTGGTGGTTGGTGTTCCTGCTGGCGGCGTGGTCGGTGTTGTGCGACGACATCGCGCTGCTGTCGCTGGCGGGGTTCGCGGGCTCGTGGTGCCTGCAGGCGCACAACTCGTACCTGGGGCTGGTCGGCGGGGTAGCGGCTGCCCTCGGGGTGGTGCTCGCGGTCCGGCTGTGGCGGCGGTGGGACGAACGCGCCTATCGGCGGCGGGTGCTCGGGTGGACGTCGGTCACGCTGGTCGTGGGCTTTGTGGTGTGGTTGCCGCCGATCATCGAGCAGCTGAGCAACGATCCCGGGAACCTGTCGATCGTCCTCGAGCATCTGCGCCATCCGACCGAGGCGCCGATCGGGGCCGAGCGGGGGTTCGAGCTGCTCGGCGTCCACCTCAACGTGTGGCGCTTCGCCGGGGGCGAGCAGGGCACGAGCGGGTCGGCGCTGCCGGCGCTGGCCCTCGTGGCGGTGTGGCTCGGGTCGGTCGTCGTCGCCTGGCGGGCCAAGGTGTCAAACGAGTTGATGTGGCTGCACGGGCTCCTCGGGCTGGTGCTGGTGCTCAGCGCCGTGTCCGTCAGCCGGATCTTCGGCGTCGTGTGGTTCTACCTGGCGCTCTGGGCCTGGGGGACCACGGCGCTGATGGTCCTGGCCATCGCCTGGACCGCGCTCGCCGCCTGGGCCCGAAGGAACGACCGGCCCGCGGATGCCGAGGCCGGCACGCCGCCCTACCACCGGGTGGGCGCGGTGGTCCTGGCCGGCGTGCTCGTGGTCTGGACCGTGATGTTCACGGTGGACGCCGCCCACGTCGACGTCCCCGCGGCGGACCAGTCGGCCGTCCTCGCCGGCATCGCGCCCGACACGGTGGCGGCCCTCACCGCCCAGGACGCGCCCGGCGGCGGCCCGAACGGCCGCTACCTGGTCACCTGGCAGGACCCGGTGGCGCTGGGCGGGCCCGCCCAGGGCCTGCTGCTGGAGCTGGAGCGCCACGGGCTGGACGCCAACGCGCTGCCCCCCAACGAGGTGGCGCTCCGGCGCCACCGGATCATCGAGCCCGCCGAAGCCACCGCCGAGGTCCACGTGGCGGTGGGCAACGACATCGAGCACTGGCGCCAGGACCGGCCCGACGCCGAGGAGGTCGCCTATGTCGACCTCCGCACCCCGGCCGGGCGGGCGCGCTACGACCGCCTGCGGGACGAGCTGGCGGTGGCGCTGGCTGACGCCGGTATGGACACCAGCGACACCGACGACCGGCTCGCCACCATCGCCTTCGACACGGCGGGCACGCCCGAGGTCAAGCGCCTGGTCGCCCAGATGCAGCGGATCGGCCAGCCTTCCGCCGTCTTCGTGACCGAGCAGGTCACGGACGCCACCGGCAGCTGAGACGCGCTGCGGGGAGGCGCGAAGGCCTCCCCGCAGGACGATCATCGGAAGAACCCTGCTCGGCCGGATGTGCCGGGAGGGACAAGTCCCCAGCAGCCAGGCAGGTGGTGGACTGGTTGGACTCCACCAAGTGGTCCGACTAACCGCTTAGCGGCCAGCCACCTCCAGGGTCCCAGAACTACCGTCAATCATGTTTGGACCACCTCCCTTCTCTGGTGGTCGCAATCTATCAACGGTCGCAGCGCTCGCGGGGGCACCTTTTCTCCCCAATTCAGGCGAGGAGCGAGCCGCCCAGGATGTCGCCCTCCCGCTCGACTCCGGGCAGGGCGAAGTAGAAGCCCCCGCCTTCGGGGCGGATGTACTCCTCCAGGGGCTCGCCGGCCAGCCGCGCCTGGGTGTTCAGGAACTGGGACAGCCGCCGCTGGTACGACACGAACGCCAGGCCCTGGTCCAGCTGCCCGGCGGCATCGAAGCCGCGGGAGAAGTTGAGCCCAGCCCGGAGGATCAGGTCGTCCGCCGTGGCGGCCGTACGGGGGTTGGCCAGCCGGATGTGGGCGTCCAGCGGCGTGGTGGCGCCGTCGGGATCGCCGGCGTAATCCGGCACGTCGGTCTCGACCGATCCAACCAACGGTGCCCCCGTGGACTTGCGGCGCCCGATGATCGCCTCCTGCTCGGACAGCCGGGTGCGGTCCCAGAACTCGACCAGCATCCGGATGACCCGCACGACGTGGTAGGTGCCGCCCACGGCCCAGGCCGGCTCGTCGTCGCCGGACTGGACCCAGACGTAGCGGTCCATCACCGACCGGTCGCCGGTGTCCAGGTTGGCGGTGCCGTCGATGAAGCCCATCAGGTTGCGCCGGCCCGCCCCGCCCGGACGGGTGTCGACCTGGGAACGACGGTTGTAGCCGTCCAGCATCCACCGCAGCGCCAGAGTGCCCCGGGTCGCCCGGTGCAGCTGGCGCAGGGCGAACAGGTTGAGGTCTTCGTGCGTGCTGGTCACCGACAGCAACAGGTCGCCGTGCGAGCGGTCCGGGTCCAGGCGGTCGTTGGCCAGGAACGGCATCGGCTCCAGCGCCCGCGGCTTCCGCTCGGCCAGGCCGTAGCGGTCGTCGAACAGCGAAGCGCCCACCGACACCACGACGGACAGGTCCGCGGGCGGGGGCGGGTTGCCCACCGCGCCCGTGTAGAGCGGCGGGTAGGCGGGGTCGCGCTCCTCGTACCGCCCGCCAGACATGAGCCGGGAGATCTCGCCGGTCAGGGCGGCGAGGGTGTCCCGCAGCTCGGACCGGTCGGCCGCGGTGACCGTGAACGCGGCCATTAGCCCCTGCTGGTTGCCCGGATGGGTGATCCCGGCCTGATGGGGACCGCGGAACGGCAGGTACTGCGCCTCGGCACCGGCCGAGCCGGAGGAAGACGCAGCATCGGAGCCGTCGGACCCGCAAGCCGCAGCCGCGGGCAGGGCGGCTGCGGCCCCGGCCGTGACGAGGCCGCCGGCCAGGAACCGGCGGCGCGAGACCTCGGTCACCGGACCGGCGTCAGGCCTCGAGCCCGAGGACGCCCGCCACCGAGGCCAGGTTCTCCGACAGCTCGGCCAGCGTGGTCTGCATCTCGGTCTTGTCCGCGTCGGTCAGGGCGCTGTAGTGCCTGTAGCCGTCGCCGTCGCGGTAGGCCCCCAGCTGGGCGTCCAGCTCGTCGAACAGGCCGTCGATGGTGGCGACCAGCTCGGCGTCCTCGGCCTGCAGCGCCGGGGTCAGCAGGTCGAAGCCCTGCCGCGAGCCCTCGACGTTGGCGGCGAAGTCCCACAGGTCGGTGCCCGAGTAGCGGTCCTCCTCGCCGGTGATCTTGCCCCCGGACACCTCCTCGATCAGCTCGGCCGAGCCCACCGCCAGCGCCGCAGGCGGGATCTCCAGGCCGGCCAGCTCGGTCTTGAGCGTCTGCAGGTCGGCGTCGAGCTGGTCGGCGAAGGGCGCCGCCCCGTCGGTGGTGTTGAGGCTCCAGAGGAAGTGCTCGAGGCGGTGCCAGCCGGTGAACTCGGGGTCGTCCACGCCGGCGAAGTCGTCGACCCGGGCGTCGACGGCGCCGTCGATCTCCTCCACCAGGCCGGCGATGGGCTCGATCCGCTCCCAGCCCTGGCGGGACGGGGCATAGGCCGCCCGGGCCGCCTCCAGGTCGCCGGCCCGCACCGCGTCGGTGAACACGGTGGTGGCGGCGATGGTGTCGTCCACCTGCTGCTCGACGTAGCCGCTGTAATCCTCGAGCGCGGTCAGCACCAGCGGGTTGTCGGACTGCGAGCCCGCGACCTCGTCGCCGATGCCCGACCCGGAGCCCGCGCCCTGCTCGTCGCAGTCGCTGCTGGTGCCCGAGCCGGAGCCCGAGCCCGACGCCGGGGCCGACGCGGAACCCGACGCCGAGGCCGAAGCCTGCTCGCTGGCGGATTCACAGCCCGAGTCGCGGACGTCGGAGCCGTCGTCGTTGCCGCACGCGGCGGCTCCCACGACGAGCACGAGCGACAGCGCGGCGGCGGTGTATCGA
>JBKPRV010000106.1:0-3290 GCA_046734715.1 Actinomycetota bacterium
GGCCCCGGCTGCGCAAGCGCAGCCTCAGGTGTCGTCGCCGAACTCGTCCGTGGTGTATCGCCAGACCTGCGCGTCCGCGGGCCAGGACCTCTCGGGCAGGCCCGCCTTGCCGACCAGCCGGTCGACGAACTGCTCGGGCGCGGGCAGCTTGTCCCACACCGCGGGCAGGAACGTGCCCCGGCGGCCGCCCGCCTCGAGCAGCACGCCGTCGATGCCGGGGCGCAGCGTGCCCACGAGGTCGTCGTGGCCTGCGGGCAGCGGGTCGAGGTCGGACAGCACCGACACCTTGATGACGGTCCGCTCCAGGTCGCCCGGGGCCAGCGCCGGGAAGCGGGGATCGGTGAAGGCCGCGGCGCGGGCGTTGCGGGCGACGTCGCGCCACAACGCGCGCCGGGGCTCCAGCGAGCCGATGCACCCGACCAGCTCGCCGTCCCGCTCCAGCGTCACGAACGTGGCCCCCGGCACCAGCGCGTGCTCGGGCACGTCCTCGTCGGTCAGCGGGTCCGGGGCGCGGGCGGTGAGCTCGTGCGCGATGGCCGACCGGGCCCGGGCCAGGAGCCAGCGCCGATCCTCGGCCGTCAGCGGGCAGGCCGGGCCGAAGCCGAAGCTGCCGTAGCCGACCACCCGTCTGGTGTCACCCGACGTGTCGGCCGAGGTGGCGACGGCCAGCGTGCGGGGCACGATGTGCTGGGCCCGCGCCGCCAGCATGAGGCCGGCCACCGGGATGCAGCCGCAGGCGTCGTAGGGCCCGATGTCACCCGTCCGGCCCTCCAGGATGGCCCGGCGGGTGCGCTGGTCGCGGACCCGGGCCGAGGCGTCGTCCAGGTAGTGGCTGAGGTCGGACGACACCACCACCAGCGTCTCGTCGCCGCCCCACACCTGGGCGAGCGCGTCGGCCACCGCAGCCGGCGGGCACCGGCCCACCACCAGCGGGATCAGCGCCACCGGTCCCAGCACTTCCAGCAGGAAGGGCAGGTGGACCTCGATCGAGTGCTCGGGGCGGTGGGCGTCGTCGGCCTCCACCGCCTTGCCCTCGTCGAGCAGCGCCTGGCAGGCATCCCCGTCGACCTCGACGTCGCCGAGCGGCGTGTGCCACGCCCGGGCGGTGGTCACCCCCACGCCCTGGACCGGCACGCGGTGGGCGGGGCCCGCCACCACCACCCGCTCGACCTGGCCCTGGCGCGAGGCCACGGCCCGGTAGGCCGCGCCCGCGGTGGGGCCCGAGTAGCGGTAGCCCGCATGCGGGGCGATCAGGGCCTTGAGGACGACCTCGTCGGGCGCTTGCGGGGCCGCGTCCACGTGGCGGGCCACCGTGGCCCGCAGCTCGCCGGGGTCGCGGGGGTAGAACAGCCCTGCCACGGCCGGGCTGCGCACCCATCCCCCGATCGCGCCCCCCGCGGCCATGTCACGTGCCGTCCGCCGCCGACAGCCGCACCGCCACCCGCCGGCGTCCCCAGTCGCCCGGTGGTCCCTCGAAGCGCCCGGGCACCTGCCAGTCACAGGCCCGGCAGCGCCCGTCGTCGGTCAGGCCCCACCGGCCCAGCTCGTACCAGTCCCGCTCGATGAGCAGGGCGCCACACCCGGGGCACCAGGTGCTCGACCCCGCCCGGTCGTGCACGTTGCCGGTGTAGACGTAGTGCAGGCCGTTGCGCAGCCCCCACTCACGGGCCCGGGTCAGCGTGGCCGGGGGCGTGGGGGGCGTGTCCATCATCTTGAAGTCGGGGTGGAAGGCGGTGAAGTGGAGCGGCACGTCCGGCCCCAGGTGCTCGGCCACCCAGCCGGTCAGCTCGTCCAGCTCGGCGTCGCCGTCGTTGTGGCCCGGGATCAGCAGCGTCGTGATCTCGAACCAGGCGTCCGTCTCCTGCTGGATGTACTCCAGCGTCTCCAGCACGGGCTCCAGGTGGCCCACGCACACGTGCTTGTAGAACTCCTCGGTGAAGCCCTTGAGGTCGACGTTGAGCGCGTCGAGGTGGGCGTAGAAGTCGCGCCGCGGCTCGGGGCAGATGTAGCCCGCGGTCACCGCGATGGCCTGCACCCCCACCTCGTGGCAGGCGTCGGCCACGTCGGCCGCGTACTCCAGGAAGATGGTGGGGTCGTTGTAGGTGAAGGCCACGCTGCGGCACCCCAGCCGGCGGGCGGCCTCGGCGATGCCCTCGGGGCTGGCCGCGTCGGCGAGCGTGTCCATCTCCTTCGACTTGGAGATGTCCCAGTTCTGGCAGAAGCGGCAGGCCAGGTTGCAGCCGGCGGTGCCGAACGACAGCACCGACGAGCCCGGCAGGAAATGATCCAGCGGCTTCTTCTCGACCGGGTCGATGCAGTAGCCCGACGACCGGCCGTAGGTGAGGAGGACGATGCCGTCCTCTACCAGGCGTCCGCCGTCGTCCCCGATGTCCTCTTCGGCGGGCCGGCCCCGCACGAAACAGAGCCCCCGCTGGCCCGGCCGGAGCTTGCAGGCGCGCGGGCAGACATCGCATTGCACGCGGCCGTCCTCCAGACGGTGCCAGTACCGCGTGGGGTACGCCGCCGACGCGACGTCGTTCACCTCGTCACCGTATCGCCGTGACGAGACTTTGGGGAGCGGTCTTAGGTTCTGATCAGCCGCTCGCCGAGCGCTGCGTGAGCTCCGCCCGCAGCGCCGGGGTCAACAGCTGGCCCACCCGGTTCACCAGGTCGGAGGTCTGGTAGCCGATCGAGCCCACGTCGCACTCGCGGGTCGCGACCACGCCCAGGCAGCTCCCATCCGCGATGGCGCTCACGAACAGGAAGCCGCGCTCCATGGTGATGACCACCCGCTCCAGCCCGCCCGCGGCCAGGTGGCCGCTGGCGGCGGTGGCCATGCCCGCGGTCCCGGCGATGATGGCGCAGAGCAGCTCGCTGTCTTCCCCTTCCAGCGTCTCCGATCGGGCGATGAGCACCCCGTCGGAGGACACCGCCATGGCGTCGGTGACGCCTGCGGTCTCGCCTACGAACGTCTCGAGCAGCCAGTTGAAGTTGCGGGCCTCCTCGGTCAGCATCGTCACCTCCTGTCCACCTCAGGCGCCTCGGTGCCGTCGAGCCCGGGAGGCGTGCGGCCGCGAAGGCTGGTGAGGAACCGCTCCATCTCGGGCCGCGGCGCTACCGGCGCGCCCGCCGGCGGGCGGCTCGTCGGTACCCGTCGGACCTGCGCGCGGGCCGAGCGGCCGGCAGTGTCGGTGGCCCGGGTGCGGGCCGTCGGCCCGCCGACCAGCCGGCCGGATCCGGCTGCGGTCCCCGCCGCCGCGGTCGCCGGGCGGTCGCGCTCGGAGCGGGCC
>JBKPRV010000107.1:0-7242 GCA_046734715.1 Actinomycetota bacterium
GTGGTGAGCCCCTGCGCCGCCGCGGCGGTGGCGGCCGCGGCGGCCAGCTCGGCCGCGTGCAGCAGGCAGCCCAGCTCCTCCAGGCGGCCGCTGACGTCCTCCAGTCGGGCGTGGTCACGATCGGCCAGCGCGGCGACGGCGGCTACGAGCACGGGCAGCAGCTCTCCTTCGAGCGGGGGTAGGGCGCGCGCCAGCTCGTCGGCGGCCGGCGCGGCGCCGTGGCGGGCGGCCTCGTAGAGCGCGAACACGGCGTTGGCGACATGGCCGGTGGCCAGGCCCCGGCGGGCGGCGCCCAGGGCCAGGGACCGGGCGTAGGACATCTCGCCGATGGCCGCCTCGACCGCGGCCGACAGGAACCCGTGCTCCACCGCGTACAGGGCGCCGGGCGGCAGCGCGCCGGGCATGTCCGGCCGCAGCGTCAGCGCCCGCGTGTAGCGCAGATGATCGACCGCGCAGCCGCGGGTCAGGGCGTCGCCCTCCAGGGCGGTGACCGCCTCCAAGAAGTACTGCTCGGCGCGGGCCAGCGCGCCCCGCCACAGGGCGATCTGACCGAGGCGCAGGGCGTAGACGCCCCGCAGCATGCCCGCCCCTTGCTCCATGAACCGGTCGTAGAGCTGCTGCCCGGCTTCCTCGGCGGCGTCCAGGTCGCCGACGTAGCGGTGACCGGTGGGCACCGCCGTCGCCAGCTGGCCGACCATGTACTCGTTGAACGCCGGATGGTCGGCCAGCAGCGGCACCACGTGGCTCGCCCGGTCGAGCGCGGTGACCGGCTGGCCCAGCAGGTTCAGAGCCGGGATCAGCACCAGCTCGGCGCTCAGCCGGTCGGAGTCCGAGGCGCGGTCGTCGGCGAGCAGGTCCTCGGCGGCCTGATGGGCCCGATGGATCTCGCCCGCCAGCAGCCACATCAGCGGGATCTGGCCGGCGATGAACGCCCAGTCCCGGTCGTCGAGGTCGTCGAGCAGCGCGTCGAGCCGCTCGGCCGCGTCCTTCGGCCGGTTGAGGCCGAAGGCCAGCACGAGCGCCAGGTCGGCTTCCTGCCGACACCGCTGGCGCGACGAGCCGGACGGCAGGCTGCCCAGCAGCGACGCCGCCTCGTCCGGGCGCCCGGACACCGCCATGATCTCCGCCAGCGTCACGGCCGCGGCGGCCGTGTCGCCACCCTCGCTGGCCACGGCGCGGCGGGCGAGGGACTCCGCCAGCGCCGCGTCGACCAGGGCGTAGCGCCGGGCCGCCGTCAGCAGCTCTCCGGGCGACACGTCCAGCCCCGCGTCGATGCGCCAGCGGACGACGCGGTCGCCCGCCTCGACCGGGAGCGGGCCGGCGGTTACGGCCTCCACCAGGTTCCGCAGGAGCCGGCGCCGGCGGATGGGGCCCAGTGCGTCGAGCAGGACGTCGGCCAGCAGCGGATGGCTGAGCCGGGCGTCGGCGCGGCCCGAGTCGTCGACCACCAGCAGTCCGCGCGCCTCGAGGTGCTCGAGGCTCTGCCCGCCGGCGATCTCGCCCAGCAGGTCGAGGGGCAGAGGCTCGGCCAGCGCCAGCAGGTCCAGCGCGGTCCGCTCTTCGGGCCGCACGCCCTGGAGGCGGCCGGCGATCAGCTCGCGCAGGCGGGGCGGCGCGGTGAACGGCCCGCTGAGCGTCCAGATCCCGCTGGATTCCGTGAGCGCCCCGGTCTCGACCGCGGCGCCCAGCAGCTCGCGGGCGTACAGCACGTTCCCGAGGGACCGGCTCCACATCAGGTGCTGGAAGCGGGCGTCGACCGGCTCGCCCAGGGCGGCTACCACCAGGCGGTCGAGGGCGTCGCGGGCGAGCGGCTCGAGGTCGAGCCGCTCGCACAGCCCGTCCTTCCACAGCCCGACGATGGCGTCGGGCACGTCTTCGCCGCGGCGCACGGTGGCGAGCACCTTGACGCCGTCCTGGGTCACGAGCTGGTGGGCGAGGGCGGCCGAGGCCTCGTCGAGGGCGTGGGCATCGTCGATGGCCAGGACCGCGGGGTCACGCGCCAGGATCGCCTCCCGCGCCCGGACCAGGGACGCGGCTGCGTCGTCGACCGGCAGCAACGGGGCAAAGGCCCCGAGCGGCACCACGCCCGACGACCGGGTGGCCCGCACGTGGAGCGCCCGCAGGCCGGACGCGGCGGTCCGGTCCACCGCCTCGCTCAGCAGGCGGGACTTGCCCACCCCGGCGTCGCCCACGAGCACGACCCCCCGACGGGTCGCCAGCGCCTGCGCCACCTGGTCGAGCTCCGGCTCGCGTCCCACGAACGGCCACCGAAGGTGCACGCTGCGACCCCCTCCCCCAAGGTGTGCCTGGCGACATGCTACGTACTTCGCGACCCCCGTGTACGTAGTCGACCTACGGATGACCGGGGCACCGGCGCGTGGGAGATTTACGCCCCAGTCGCAAGCCTCTCCCTCTGGTAGTTCTGCGGTGGCGGGCCGGGCGGCCGGCTCGGGCGGACGCGGTGAGTCCGACACGCCCCACCGCGTTCGCCCGACGCCCACCGGGCTGGCCAGGCACGACCAGCCCGGCCGCCCGGCTCACCGTGCTGCGCGCCTACGGTCGAGCGGATGGTTGACCATGACGAGCCACTCGCCGCGCTCCCGGCGGTGAGCGTGGGCCTGCCGGTGGTCGGGCCCCACGCCGGGCCGGCCGCCATCGAGCAGGTGGCGGTGGCGGCCGATCGCCTGGGGTTCCGCAGCGTGAGCCTGTCCGAGCGGTTGCTGCTGCCGGTGGGCGACGAGTGGCAGCAGGCCTACGGGCTACCCGACTGGCCCGCGTACGACGCGCTGGAGAGCCTGACCTGGGTGGCGGCCAAGACCGAGCGCATCCGGCTGCGCACCGACGTGATCGTCCCCCTGTTCCAGCAGCCGGTGGTGCTGGCCCGGCGCCTCGCCACCCTCGACCGGCTGTCGGGCGGGCGGGTCGACGCCGGCATCGCCCTGGGCTGGATGCCCGAGGAGTTCGCCGCCACCGGCGTCCCGGCCTCGGCGCGGGTCGCCCGGTTCGAGGAGTACGTGGCCGCGCTGCGAGCCTGCTGGGGACCGGACCCGGTGGTGTTCGAGGGCGAGCACTACCGGATCCCGCCGGCCAACATCGGCCCCAAGCCCGAGCGGGGCACCATCGCGCTCGCGATCGGAGCCGTGAGCCGGGCCGCGACCGAGCGGGCCGCCCGCATCGGCGACGGGCTCACGCTGGCCTTCCGCCACTGGGACGGCATCCGCGAGCAGATCGCGTGGTACCGCGACGCCGGCGGGCAGGGGCCGATCGTGCTGCGCGGCGGACCGATGCTGCCCGACGACGAACACCCGACGCCCCCGGAGACCTGGACCGAGGACCACATAGTGGAGAACCTGGCGGTCCTGGCCGAGCTGGGGGTCGGGGAGTTCGCCTGGGATCTCAACATCGCCGAGTACGAGCCCGGCCGCCAGGTCGAGCTGCTCGAGGCGCTGGCCTCAGCCGGGGCTGTCGGGCGTCCAGGGCCGCAGGCGGGGTAGCCACCCGGGCACCGCCTGCCGGTAGGCGCGGTACTGGTCGCCGTAGCGGGCCATGAGCACGGGCTCCTCGTAGGTCCGCACGAACAGCGCCATGGCGGCGCCGGCCAGGGCCGCCCACACCAGCAGCACGGGCCGGCCCAGCAGCAGCGCCTGCCCGATGATGGCGCCGATCACCGCCACGTACATCGGATTGCGGACGTGGCGGTAGAGCCCGCCCATCACCAGCTGCTCGGTCGGTCCCACCGGCGCGGGCGTGCCGTGGCCTTCGCGGACAAAGCGGACGAAAGCCTGGACCAGCACGACGACGCACGCGACCACCAGGAGGACACCCAGCACGCGCACGGGCCACGGCCACGGCGGGTCGGCCGCCTCCCAGCCGGTGAGCAGCCAGGGGACGAGCCCGGCCACCACGCCGGGGGCAGCGGCGAAGAACAACGAGCTTCCGGCGGCCGCGGCGGCAGTGCGCATGGCTAGTCGCCGAAGGCCTCGACGAAGCCGCGCTGGGCGTCGGTTTCGACCGCCTTGGGGCAATAGTGGGCCCGCACCCAGTCGACGGCGTCGCCGGGGGGCGTGCCGGTCAGCACGGCCAGGCAGGCGAGGGCGGTGCCGGTCCGGCCGTGGCCGCCCAGGCAGCCCAGTTCGACCTGGTCGCCGGCGCGGGCGCGGTCGAGCAGGTCGGCCAGGGCGGTGCGCAGCCCGGCGGCATCGCCAGGCAGGCCAAAGTCGGGCCAGGCCACCTGCTCGTGGGGCCACGGCGGGTCCCAGCGCTCGTCGAGGTAGAGGCCGAAGTCGGGAGCCGGGTCGCGGTCGTAGGGGCCGTCGCCCAGGAACGTGACCGCGGTGACGGCGGTCCCGTCCCGGAGCTCGACGCGGGTCCGGTGGACGTGGATGTCATGGGTGACAGAGGTCCCGTCCGGGAGCTCGAAGCGCATGCGCTGAACGCGGAGTTCGTCGGTCAAGGCCCGTCAGGCTAGGGGCAGCGGAAGCTGGAGCCAGGCCGGGCGGTCGTCGGGCTCGACGCTCGTCACCCACTTGACCCACCAGTACCCCCGCCGGCCGGGAACGACGATCCGCACCGGCGCGCCGTGCCGGGCTTGCAGCGGCTCGCCCTCGTAGCCCACCGCCAGGTAGAGCTCGTCGAGCTCGTGGCGGGCGAAGAACCGGTCGTAGCCGGTGGCCGAGCGCACCCGCACGCTGCGTCCGGGTGGATCGCCCATGAGGTCGCTCAAGGGCACGGCGTCCCAGGACTGCTCGCTCCACCAGCCGCCTGTGCAGTCCAGCCGGGCCACGACCGGACGGGCCTGCGACCGCAGCGACGCCACCGTCACGCGGTTGCCCGCGACCACCAGCGACCAGTCCTCGGGGTCGATGCTCGCCGGGGCGTGGTCGTCGATCCACACCGTGCTCGGCATGCGGGCCGGGTCGTGCGAGGCCACCTCGTGCGATCCCGTGGGCCGGCGGTTCCGACCCGCCAGCCCGCCGGCGGTCACCGCCCCCTGCTGCACCGCGTAGGCGGCGGCCGCCACCCCGAGCGCCACGCCGCCGCCGAGCACGGCCCGCCGGTTGACGTCGGTGCGCCGCGGTCGCACCGGGCGCGACGCCAGGTGCCACAGGAACAGCGGGATCAGCGCGAAGGCGAACAGCTCGTGGGTCCACAGCGCGGTCCAGTAGCCGACGCCATACCACAGGCCGGTGGCGTGGAGGATCCCGAGCGCGATGGTGGCCAGCACGAGCACGCCGAACGCAGCCGACAGCCAGCGGCTGGGCCGGCCCCGCCGGAAGCCCGCCTTCACCGAGCCGCGCAGCTTGGCCGGTGCGAGCACGAGGAGGCCCAAGCCGGCCAGCCGGTGGCCGAGTACGAACCAGCCGCTCCACCTGTCGCCCGCCACCCATGAGGCCAGACCGGTGGCCAAGGCGGCCACGACCAGCGTCTCCAGGAGCAGGTTCACCTGCCGGGCCGACGGCCGGGTCGCGAGCGCCATCGCCCGCACTATATCGCTGAACTGACTAGTGTGGTATCAGACGACCCAGCGGACCTCGTGCAGCGCCCGGTAGAGCGGCAGGCACTCCTCGGCCACCTCGGCGGCGTCGCCGGTCAGCCGAGGCCGGCGGGGCTGGTAGGGGGCGAAGCCGGTGGAGCGCCACACCGCCTCGTACCAGTAGCGGGCCCACACGCCGTCGCTGTCCCGGGGACCGGCGGGCCACGCCAGCATCCGGGAAGTGAAGTCCACGCCCGCGTGAGCGCACAGCACCCGCAGGTAGGGTTCGGGACGGCGGAGCACGTCGGCCGCATCGAGCACCGGCGGCGCGAGCTCGCGGTGGAGCTCGGCCTGCTGGGGCAGCCCGGTGTCCGCGACCGTGACCATGGCGCGGGAGCGGACGTACGACGCCACCACCTCGCGCGGATCGCGGATGAGCAGCACGTTGGTGAGGCCGGCCACCCAGGCGCGGTCCATGCCCGGCGGCAGGTGGTGGGCCATGTGCTTCTGGTAGAAGACCCGCGCCCCGCCGGGCGCTTGGCCCATCAGTGCGGCCACCACCCGGCGCCAGTCGGTCTCACCCGCCGCGATCACCTCGTCCCGGCCGGGGTGGTCGAGCCCGGTGATCTGCAGGTAGTGGGCGTACAGCGGCTCGTCCACCACCGCCGTGTCCTCGCGGTTCTCCCACGACCGCATGAGCGCGGTCGAGATGTTGCGAGGGCCCGACCAGACCGCCAGCCGGACCGGCTCAGCCGGCCGCGGCCCGGGCGACGTCACGCTCGACGGCCTCCTGGTAGAGCTCCCGCAGGCGCCGGGTCGTGGGCCGGTCGCCGGGATCGCCGATGGTGCGGCCGTCGACCTCGCGCACCGGCACGAGGCCGGCGAAGGTCCCGGTGACGAAGGCCTCGGCCGCGCCGTAGACGTCGGTCAGGCTGAAGTCCTTCTCGTAAGCGGGGATGCCGGCCTCGCGGGCCACGCGCAGGACCGTCTCCCGGGTGATGCCGCCGAGGCAGAACGCGCCCAACGACGTCCACAGCTCGCCCCGCCGCACGATGAAGAAGTGGGTGGAGTTGCAGGTGGCGACGAAGCCGTGGGGATCGAGCATCAGCGCCTCGTCGGCTCCCGCGGTGTAGGCCTGGATGCAGGCGAGGATGTCGTTGAGCTTGCTGTGGGAGTTGAGCTTCGGGTCCACCACGTCGGGGTGCGGGCGCCGCACGTGCACGGTGAACAGGCGGATCCCGGCGTCGGCCACCTCCCGGCTCGGCTGCTTGTGCTCCGGGATGATCACGATGGTGGCGGGGCCGGCGGTGACGCGGGGGTCCTGGTACGGCGTGCGCTTCACCCCCCGGGTCACCATCAGCCGTACGTGCACGCCGTCGGTCATGCCGTTGGCCTCCAGCGTGGCGTAGAGGGCGCGGCTCAGCTCGTCCCGGCCGAGCCCGATGTCGAGGGCGATGGCGGCCGCGCCCTCGTAGAGGCGGTCGAGGTGGCGCTCGAGGAACACCGGGTGGCCGCCGTGGACCCGCAGGCCCTCCCATACGCCGTCGCCGAGCACGAAGCCGGAGTCGAACACCGACACCACCGCCTCGGCCCGGGGCGTCACCCGCCCGTTCACCCAGACGAAGATGCCCTCGTTGCGCGGGTCGTCCTCGTACTCGTGCACTCCGTGGACCTGGTCAGGCATGGGGTCAGTGATAATCGCCGCCACGCCGGGGTGCCCTTGCCGCCGCGGTCAGGGCAGCCCGGCGCCGGGCACCGCCACCTCGACC
>JBKPRV010000108.1:0-14158 GCA_046734715.1 Actinomycetota bacterium
CGACGCGCCGTTCACGATGGCGGACCTGGGCATGATCTCGCTTGCGTTCGGGACGATCGTCGTGGCCACCGTGTACGCGCTCGGTCACGTCTCCGGCAATCACATCAACCCGGCAGTGACCGTCGCGCTCGCGGCCACCGGGAAGTTCCCCTGGACACGGGTGCCCGCGTACCTGGCCGCGCAACTCACGGGCGCGACCATCGGCGCGCTGGCCATCGTAGGCGTGCTCGGACCCCGGGCCCACGAAGTCGGTCTGGGGGTCGCAACGTTCAACGAAGCCCTGGGCGTCGGGTACGTCCAGGGCTTCTTCGCAGAGTTCGTGGGAACCTTCATCCTGGTCTTCGTGATCTTCGGGGTGATCCACACGAAAGCTGCGCCAGGGTTCGCCGGTGTCGCCATCGGCCTCGTCGTGTTTGCGGCGATCATCCCGGTCGCCCCGGCCACCGGGGCCGCGATCAACCCCGCCCGCGTCGTCGGGCCGATGGTGGTACTGCAGGCCTTCGGTGGCACCGTCCATTGGAGCCAGCTGCCCGTCTACGTCATCGCGGAGTTGACAGCCGGCGGCGCAGCGGGCCTCACCTACATGCTGGTGTCGCGCAGCAGCGCCCGCGGCACGGTCGACATCCGGGCGACGGACGTGGCAGGCACGCCCCGAACCGCCGAGCCGGTGGCGTGACCACTCGATCCACGGACAGGAGGATGTCCACGATGAAGAAGCTGATCAACGACCCGGCCACCGTCGTCACAGACGCCCTCGTCGGGATCGAGGCGGCCTACCCGGAGCTGCGGGTCGACCACGAGCACAAGGTCGTCTACCGCGCCGACGCCCCGGTCAACGGCAAGGTCGGGCTGATCTCCGGCGGTGGATCGGGCCACGAACCCTTGCACGGGGGTTTCGTGGGCCTCGGGATGCTGGACGCAGCGTGCCCGGGCGAGGTGTTCACGTCACCCACGCCCGACCAGATGGTCCACGCGACGACAACTGTCGACAGTGGCGCCGGGGTCCTCCACATCGTCAAGAACTACACGGGGGACGTCATGAACTTCGAGATGGCGGCCGAGATGGCGGCCGAGGGAGCCGGCGCGAAGGTCGAATCGGTCATTACGAACGACGACGTCGCCGTCGAGGACAGCACCTACACCGCCGGCCGCCGGGGCGTAGGCGTGACCGTCCTCGTCGAGAAGATCTGCGGCGCAGCCGCCGAGACGGGTCGGGACTTGGCGGCGGTCGCAGCCCTCGGTCGGAAGGTCAACGGGTGGGGGCGCAGCATGGGCATGGCACTGACGTCCTGCACCGTGCCGGCGGCCGGCAAGCCCACCTTCGAGCTCGGCGAGACAGAGATGGAGATCGGGATCGGCATCCACGGTGAGCCCGGCAGGTACCGCGAGCCACTTGCACCGGCGGCTGCCATCGTCGAACGCATCGTTGAGCCGATCGTGCAGGACCTGCCCTACGGCTCGGGCGACGCCGTCCTGGCGTTCGTCAACGGAATGGGTGGGACGCCGTTGATCGAGCTGTACGTGGTGTTCGCCGAACTCAAGCGGCTCCTCGAGGGCCACGGCATCACGATCGCCCGGTCGCTCGTGGGCCCCTACATCACGTCGCTGGAGATGGCGGGCTGCTCGATCACCCTCTTGAAGCTCGACGACGAGCTGACCACGCTGTGGGATGCGCCAGTCAAGACCCCCGCGCTGCGATGGGGAGTGTGAGTTGGATGACCGCCGACGTCGTGACCATCGGGCAGATGGAGGAATGGGTCAGAGCCTTCGCCCGGCTCGTCGCGACCCACAAGGCACTCCTCACCGACCTCGACGCCGACATCGGCGACGCCGACCACGGGATCAACATGGACCGGGGAATGCAGGCCGTGGTCGGCAAGCTCGAGGCCACACGGGAGGGGACCGCCGCAGGGCTTTTCAAGCTCGTCGGCATGACCCTGGTGAGCACGGTCGGCGGCGCCAGCGGCCCGCTCTACGGGACCTTCTTCCTGCGCCTTGGTGCGGCTAGCGGCCCGGTAGCCGAGCTCGCGCCGCAGGACCTGGCCAAGGCGCTGCGCGCCGGTAACGAGGGACTCGTCGCGCGGGGCCGGCCCGAGCTCGGCGACAAGACCATGTTCGACGCCCTCCACCCGGCGCTCGAGGCGCTCGACGGCGCGCTCAGCGAGGGCGAGAGCACCGCCGCCGCCTTCGCCGCAGCCTCGCAGGCGGCCGACCGCGGCCGCGACGCCACCATCCCCATGGTGGCGCGCAAGGGCCGGGCCAGCTACCTCGGCGAGCGCAGTGCCGGCCACCAGGACCCCGGCGCCACCTCGGCGGCGCTGTTGGTCCAGGCTGCGGCGGCGGCGTTCGGCGCCGAGCCATGAGACCCCCAGAGAGTCAACATCCGGGCATGGTCGGGATCGTCGTGGTGTCGCACAGCCGCCACCTGGCCGAATCGGCCGTGGAGCTGGCGCTCCAGATGGTCCGGGGTGCGCCGCCGCCGATCGCCATCGCCGCAGGACTCGATGACGGCGTGCTCGGCACGGACGCGGTCCGGGTGCGAGAGGCCATCGACGAGGTCGCGTCTGCCGACGGCGTCCTCGTCGTGATGGACCTCGGGAGCGCCGTGCTCAGCGCGGAGCTGGCGCTTGACCTCGACAGCGGCGCCGCTGAGACGCGGGTCGTGCTCTCGGCCGCGCCGCTGGTCGAGGGGTTGGTCGCGGCTGTCGTCCTCGCGGCAGCGGGCGCGGACCTCGACGAGGTGGCCGCCGACGCCCGGCGAGCCGGTGAGATCAAGGCCACGCTGCTCGGCTCCGACCCGACGCCGGGCCGACAGCTGGCTGGAGGGGAGGTAGAGCCCGGCGCCCAAGCCACGCCCGCCGCGAGCATCGAGCTGGCGCTGCGCAACCAGCACGGGCTGCATGCCCGACCCGCATCCCGCCTCGTCGACACGATTCGACGCTTCGACGCCGAGGTCAGCGTGCGCAACGTCACGACCGGCGGCCCACCGGTCAACGGCCGCAGCGTGAGCGCGCTGTCCACCCTCGGAGCGTTGAGGGGCCATCACATCGAGGTGGCGGCATCCGGCCACCAGGCGCGCGAGGCCCTCACCGCGGTCGCGGCCATCGTCGGGCGCAACTTCGACGAGGACGTCCGGCCCGCGCCGCAGGACGTCGCCCCCCCGTCCACACCCAACTTCGGCCCGGTGTCGGCCTCCCCTGGGATCGGCGTGGGGCCGAAGCTCTCGCTGACCACGACCGCTCTCGAGATCGACGATCGCCCGCCGGGGACGCCAGGCGTAGAGCGAGACAGGCTGGTGGCGGCCATCACCCTCACCCGCAAAGAGCTTGGCGATACCCGCGACCACGTGGCCCACGCGGTGGGAGAGCATGACGCCGCCATCTTTGACGCGCACCAGCTGCTCCTCGACGATGACGACCTCGCCGGAGCCGCCCTGTCGCTCATCGACCAGGAGGGTGTCGCGGCAGATCGAGCGTGGCGGCAGGCGGTCGACGCCCTCGACGGGCGCTTCAAGGCCCTCGCCGACCCTTACCTGCGGGCTCGGGCTCAAGACGTGCGCAGCGTCGGGGACCAGGTCCTGGCCCACCTCCTTGGCATCGAGCTCGGCGGCGACGTAGCCAAGGGCGTCGTCGTGACCTCCGATCTGACGCCGGCCGACGTGGCCCGCCTCGATCCCGCGCACGTCGACGGCATCGTGACCGCCTACGGCAGCCCCACGTCGCACGGCGCCATCCTGGCCAGATCGCTCGGCATCCCGGCGGTGGTCGCCGCCGGCGAGGCCGTGCTGACCGTTCCCGACGGAACGGTGCTCGTCGTCGACGGCTCCGCGGGCGCCGTCATCGTCGATCCGTCCCCAGAAGCGCTTGCCGACTACCTCGACCGCGCCACCGCCCAGCGGCGCCAGGCCGAGGCCCTGATCGCCACCGCGGCCGGCCCGGCCTCCACCACCGACGGGCTGGTGGTGGACGTGACCGCCAACGTCGCCTCTGTCGACGACGCCCTCGCCGCCGCGCACAACGGCGCCGACGCGGTAGGGCTCCTGCGCAGCGAGTTCCTGTTCCTCGACCGTGACGACCCACCCACAGAGGACGAACAGGTGGCGGCCTACCTGGCCGTCGCCGACGCCATCGGAGGCCGCCGCCTGACGGTGCGGACCCTCGACGCAGGCGGCGACAAACCGCTGCCCTACCTGCCCTCGACGACCGAAGCGAACCCCTTCCTCGGCCGCCGGGGCATCCGGCTCAGCCTCCAACAGGTGACGCTCTTCAAGCAGCAGCTGCGTGCGCTCGTCCGCACCGGGCTGCAGCACCCCGTCACCGCGCTGTTCCCGATGGTCGCCACGCTCGACGAACTCCACGCGGCCAGGCGCCTGCTGGCCGAAGCCGCAACCGAAGTCGGCGGTCCGTCAGATGGCCTACCCGTCGGGTTCGAGGTCGGTGTGATGATCGAGGTCCCCGCTCTCGCCCTCATGGCCCGGGCGGTCGCACCCCACGTCGACCTCTTCAGCATCGGCACGAACGACCTCACGCAGTACACCCTGGCCGCCGAACGCGGCAACGCCGCGGTCGCCCACCTCGCGGACCCACTCCACCCCGCGGTGCTCCGCCTCATCGCGGCAGTCACCGAAGCCGCGGGATCGCGCGTTCGAGTGGCGTTGTGCGGCGAGATCGGCAGCGAGGCCACGGCAACCCCAGTCCTCGTCGGGTTGGGCGTCCACGAGCTCAGCATGAGCCCTCCCGCCATCCCCGCGATCAAGGACGCCGTACGCTCACTCTCCGCCACCGAGGCCCGCGCCCTGGCCCGCCGCGCCGTCGACCAGGACACCGCCACCGGCGTGCGTGCCCTGCTCGCTCCCCTCCACCCGAACTGAACGCGTCACGCTCAGCCTCCAAGTCCCGGGTGCTCAGGTCGTGGCACACATCCAGGCACCACACGGCCACCGGGCCGACCGACGACCGGTGGCTGGTCACCGGTCCGCGCTGCTCTCAGGTCTCAGGCGTGGAGGCGGGTGGGGGTGATGAGGATGGCTTCGGAGAAGGAACGGGCGAAGGCCGCGGGGGTACCGAAGATGGCGGCGATCCGTTCGACGTACTTGCTCAGATAGGCGGGGACCTGCTCAGCGGGTGGGTGGTCTGGCATGTGGACGGCGGTGCCTTCGAAGCGAATGACGTCGCGGCCGAGGTCGGTCACGTCGAGGCCCAGTGCGACGTGTGGGTTCGTGGCGATGTTGCGCAGCTTCGCCTTGCCGGGCCGGCTGTAGATCAGGATCGTGTCGTCGTCTTGGACGAGGAACCAGACGGGGACGGAGTGCGGCCGGTCTGACGGGCTGATCGTGGTGAGCCACGCCATCAGGTTGGTCTGCAGCCGCCCCTCGACATGGGCGCGGCGGACGTCATCGAGCTCGTTGGCGAGACGCATGTGGCTCTCCTGTCCATTCGGGGTCACCGGACGCCTGCAACGGCGAAGCTCCTGTCCGCATTCCTGCCGTCCGAACCGAAGAAGCCGAGACTTGGCTGGTCCTGCATGTCACGAGAGGAGCACCCAACACGTAGCAGTCACCCCGGCGATCGGACATAGGTGCCGCGAGTAGTTTCACGCCGTGCCTGATACGACGTTCGAGGTGGTGGTGTCGGCCGGCAGTCTCCGACCGGGCGTCGGCGGCGTCGTGATGCCGCATCGGTGGAGCACCGACGGGGTCGGTCATCGCGCCTCGGAGGGACTCGAACCCCCAACCTTCTGATCCGTAGCGAGGCGTGCACAGTCCCCCCGGCGTCCACCACGGTTCGTTGGTGCTGTGCCTCAGAGCCTCGCAGCTCGCAGTGATCTGCCAACGTCGGGACCGGTTGCTGTCTTCGCTGCTGTACGACACCTCGCGCCTGCCCGTCGACGAGCACCGCGGGGCTGCGGTGCCGCGGGTAGGACGTGCACGAGCCGCTGGCCGCCGTTCCCGTCCAGGGCCAGGTGGAGACGCGCGTCGGCCGCCGTAGGCTGATTCGAACCGGTGTTCGGCCAAACGGGTCGGCCCGGAATCGAAAAGAGAATCATGTCTACAGGTACCGTGAAGTTCTTCAATGCCGACAGGGGCTTCGGCTTCATCGCCCGCGAGGCCGGTGAGGACGTCTTCGTGCACTACTCCAACATCGAGGGTGAAGGCCACCGGTCGCTCGCCGAGGGTGACCGGGTGGAGTTCGAGACGGCCCCCGGCCGCAAGGGCGAGGAAGCTCGCAACGTCCGCGTGCTCTGAGCTTCACCAGCCATCCAGTGAGCAGAACCGCCGGCTTGCGCCGGCGGTTCTTTCCGTTTCGGCTGCCTGTCCACGGTCGGCGCACCGCCAACGCGTCCCCCTCACGCGTCGTGGTGCCCGCGTCTACCGTGACGCCGGTGAGGATTATGCAGATCGCAGCCGCCCTGCACGGAGCCAAGATGCAGACCTCGCAGGGCACCTTCCCTATCGTCGTCTGGGCGCTCGTCGAGGACGACGACGGCAGTAGCACTGTGGTCGGGCTTGCCGTCGCCGGTGAAGGCCACCGATCCCTCGTCGGACCTGATCCAGAGACGTTCGAGTCCTACAGCCAGACCGGTTGACGTGATGGTCGCCAGGTGCAGGACCTCGCGCGTTCCGGCGGGTGGCTACGTGTCGGCCGCAGCCAACTCGGCTTCCCACAGGTGGTAGCCATCCGCGGGGTCGCCGGCCGTATGGGTGGCGTACCACAGCCGTAGACGCCCGTCGTTCAGGTGGGTCGCGCTCGGGCTCCGCACCAGCCCGGACTCATCGCATAAGTCTTCGGGCGCCAGGGTCGTACCCCGCCGGTCCCAGGTCACGCCCTCGTCGGAGGTGGCCATGTCGATGACGGTCCGGGCGCCGGCGTCGCTGACATACAGCATGGTGAACCGCCGGTGGCGCAGGAGGACCCAGGGCTCGGAGACGGCCACCTCGTCGCGGGTGGGCTCGATCACCGGACCGACGCGGTCCCAGGACGCACCGTTCGGGGACACCGCCGCCAGGATCGTCGCTCGGCGGCCGTTTTCCGCGCCGTCGTAGCCGGAGTAGAAGAGCCACCAGCGCTCGCCGGTCACGACGAGGCAGGGATGGCTGGCACCGATCGCGTCGGGCCCGCCTCGCTGCATGAAGGTGCCTTGTGCCTGCCATCGGTGACCGTCCGTCGAGGTAGCCATGTGAAGACGGCTGTCGGCTCCGTCAGAGCCGGCATAGGCCATCAGGAAACCGACGGGTGTGGGCACGACCGAGGGCGCTTCCACCCCGAACGCGTCACTGTCCCCCGAGAAACCGGCGTCGATGCTGATCCCCCGACGGCGCCACGGCTGACCGGGTTCCTGCACCGCCTCCAGGATCCGTCCCGTCGAGCCGTCGTGGCCCGAGTACCACATCCGCAGCGTTCCATCGTCAGCTTCGAGGACCGAGGACCGGAACGATCGGAGCCGGTCGAGCTCGGCCCACGGGCCCGAGCTGGAGAGGACGATGCGGTGGCGAGTCCAGGACATGGCGATGCCTATGCGACCCAGCGTGACGGTACGTGACCGATCCGGAGCGACCACCACCACGGACTCGCCGAGTCGCGAGACCGGCCGGCGACGAGCGGTGCAGCGGCGTCAGTCATCGGGCTCGGCCGGCGCTCATGGTCCGGAGCCTCGAGGGGACGGCGGGTTGCGTTGGAGGTACCCGACGACGGACCTGATGGTCATCGATGTGTGACCCTGCTCCACGAGGTAGTCGGGCACGTCGAACGCGGCGCGACCGTCGTTGCTCGCCGCAAGGACGTCAGCGACGACATCGGCCACGGTGAGACCGGGGAAGTCGGGGACCTGGCCGTCGAGCAGTCGCGCTTCCCGCTTGCGCCGCTGCCGGGACAGATCATCGTCACCCGTCCACGGCTCAACTGAACTCGGCATGGTCGCCTCCTCTGCACTCGGCATGGTTGCCTCCTCGTGTCGGCTCAGAAGAGGCGACGCACGACTCGAGCTACGGCCGAGCGACGAAGCGGGCTTCCAAGGAGGTCCACCGTATCGACGTGCTGCCCGATGTCGTCGCTTGACGATCTGATCCGACGACACGCGGCGCGAGCGCCTCAGTGCCGGGGAAGCCGCCGGGCCCGCAGGGCCGTGCCGCCCGATCGAGGAATGCGTGGGACCATCGGTTCGGGAGGCGGAACCGGTTCGGGAGGCGGAACCGGTTCGGGTGGCGGGACCGGTTCGAGGGGCGGGACCGGGTCGGACACGAGCGGTGAGGGTCGTTCGGCCGGCACGGGCAACGCTCTTTGGTCGTTGTCCAGCGTGTGGTGCTGACCTTCGTGACGGACCGAGAGCGCGACGCCGGCCCGTGAGGTCGCGTCACGCCGACGCCCGGTGCTGGCGATATCACCCTGGACCGATCGGACACCCAGGTAGCCGATGGCTCGCTCCAGCAGGCGAACCCCGCGGCGGGTCGGCTCGCCGTTGGACGGGTGGCGCTCTTGGGAGCGTCCGAGTCCCAAAGCGTGGGCCATGGTGTCAGGGTCGTGGCCCGCCGTGCGTGCGAGGGCGAGCGCGTGGTCGGGGAGGTGGAGGTCGGTCCCAGTGCCAGCCAGTTCGAGACTGCGCTGCCACACGCGCTGCGCGACCTCCAGCCCCTCGCGGCCGGCAGGGCGCGCCGACTTCGGATCGGAACCGCCGCGGGAGCGGCGGGGGCCCGGCGTCGATCCGTCGGTGCTCACCACGTGTCGGTGTGGTTGCCGAAGGCGCTCGGGAGTTCGCCGCGCGCGGGTTGATGCTCTGGGTCGCCGTACCAGCTAGTCCAGGGTTGTGTCACGGATGACGCTGGTCGGTCGTCGGCGTCGGGCCGGTCCCGTTGTTGCGCTTCAGCTTCTTGGCTGTTCGCTTCTCTTTGAGTGACTTGCCGGGTTTCTTGCCGTTCGGTTTGCCGGGTGCCTTGTCAGACATGCTGGGTCCTGTCCTGGTTGTGTGTGTCGCGGTGCGAGTTCACGCCGACGAGGAGCTCGAGCATCTCGCCGATGGTCCGTTCCTCGGTGATCGGGTCGCGCAGCGGCAGGTGCTCCTGGATGTGGTACCGGTTGCGGCGACCGGCCTTTTCCTTGACTACGTAGCCGGCGTCGACGAGGTCCGTGACGATGGCGTGGGCGCTGCGCTCGGTGACGCCGACCATGACGGCGAGG
Source organism: Actinomycetota bacterium (assembly GCA_046734715.1). GTDB lineage: Bacteria > Actinomycetota > Acidimicrobiia > Acidimicrobiales > VFJN01 > ZC4RG19. Next base: position 9,171 of record JBKPRV010000108.1, read on the forward strand.
TCCCGCACCCGCACGCCGGGGTCATGGGCGATGCACAGCAGCGCCCGTGCATGGTTAGTGAGGAAGCTCCAACTGCCCATGCGCACACCTTACCACGATTTCCAGAAACTGATTGCATGTTTCGGAGCTCAGGTATACCGTGCTCATCAGGTCCGGGGTGGTTGCCGTCCTTCGGTGGCCACCTCGGGGAAGAAAGGGAATGACCATGGAACTCCTGGTCCTCGCCATCGTTGTCATCGTGGCCTTCGGCCTGTACCGCTTCTGGCGGGCACGGGCCGCCCACTGACATCACGACGCGCCGCCCATCCAACCGAGTCCCGGCGTGAAGGTCAGACGAATCCGGGCTGGCCGGGACGTCGTCGACTCGGACTGACTGCGGTAGGACGCAGGGGTTCGGCAGACCCGGCGTCCACGACTGTCTCGTTGTGAGCCTCGCCCGGGGGCCGGCGGAATGAGCTGATCTGGGTGAGCGTCATGGCGATCTCCTGTGGTGGGGTCGATCAGCGCGCCCCGGCTCAGGCGTTGCTGAACTCGAGGAGGTCGCGGTTGAGCTGCTCGACGTGGGTAGCGAACAGGCCGTGTGAGCCGCCCGGGTACACCTTGAGCTCGGCACCCTTGATGAGCTGCACGGCCAGCTGGGCCGATGCCTCGATCGGGACGATCTGGTCGTCGTCGCCGTGGATGAGCAGCGTCGGCACGTCGATGCGCGTGAGCTCGTCGTTGAAGTCGGTCTCGGAGAACTGTTCGATGCAGTCGTAGGCCGCCGTCAGGCCGACGGCCATGCCCATGAGCCAGAACTCGTCACGGGTGCCTTGCGACACGGTGGACTCGGGCCGGTTGGCGCCGAAGAAGGGAGAGCTGAGGTCCTTCCACAGCTGCGACCGGTCGGCGAGCACCTGGGCGCGGAGGCTGTCGAACGCCTCGATCGGGGTGCCGATGGGGTTGTCGTCCGTCCTGAGCATCAGGGGCGGGATGGCGCCGACGAGCACCAGTTTGCGGCCCAAGCCGTCGAAGTCGCCCGGCTGGCACGGTCGTTTGAGGTCCCGGAGGGGACCGCGCCGACCGCTGCCGACCTGGTGCTCGACGCGATCTCGGCACAGTTCACGGAGGGCTACAGGTCGGCGGCTCCGTTGCTTCGTCAAGCACTCGCCACGGTGCAGACGGCCCCTGAGATCCGCAGCGTCCCCCGTCATCTGGCGAGGGCCTGCTACATCCCGCAGGCGCTCAGCGACGACGACGCGTTGCGTGCCTTGGCGACGGCATGTGCAGCGACGAGTCGCGAGCAGGGGTCCTTCCAGTACCTCAACGAAGCACTGTCCTACCTCTACCTGCGCGAGCTGCGCGTGGGTTCACTGGACACCGCCGAAGACTTCGTCACCGAAGAACGCGAGCTGCAATCGGCGATCGGTCGTCCGAGTCGAGGATGCGAGGCCCGGGAGCTGATCGTGCTGGCATGGCGCGGACGCGACGGCGCCGTGCGAGTCAAGGCGGCCGAGCTCGAAGCAAGAGCGCAGCAGCTCGGGTTCGTGGTCAGGCTGACCGTGCATGCGCTGATGGTCCTGGAGCTCGGTCTGGGGAACTACCAGGTCGCGTCCTCGCTGGCTCGGGAGGACTGGGAGCACGACCTTGCCCTCGGAGCGCTGCGGGCTGCTGATGCCGTCGAGGCACACGTTCGCAGCGGCAACCGTGCACCAGCCCTAGCTGCAGTCGCGCACCTCGAACAGCGGGCCAGTGCCAACGAGAGCCCTCTCGACCTGGGTCTCCTGTCGCGGAGCGAGGCGCTGCTCGCCGACGACCAGAGGGCCGAGGCGCACCTCCTTGAGTCGATCGGAAGGCTGGACGCATGCGGTGCGAGGCTGCACCTCGCACGCAGCGAGCTGGTCTACGGCGAGTGGCTCCGACGGCAGAAACGGCGGCGTGACGCCCGCGAACAGCTCGAAACGGCACGCGACATCTTCGAGTCGATGGGCGCCGACGGCTTCGCCGAGCGGGCCCGAGTCGAGCTCCTCGCCACCGGCGCGCATGCCCGCAAGCGGGTCGACGAGACCCGCCACGAGCTGACACCCCAGGAGTCACAGATCGCACGCCTCGCAGCCGGCGGCCTGACCAACCCCGAGGTCGCGGAGCGGCTGTTCATCAGCGCCAGCACCGTCGATTACCACCTCCGAAAGGTGTACCGGAAACTCGGCATCAAGTCGCGCCACGAGCTGGGGAGCGTTCTGGCGGGGCGTGTGGGAGTCCGACATCGGTGAGGTCATGGGCCATCCGGACACCGACCCAGCGGTCTTCGACCACGTGCTCACCTCTGCCGAGGAGATCGGGCTCGTGCCGATCCCCAGTCGCAAGGAGCAGAACGGCTACATCATCGACAGCCTGCTCGTTCCCTGGTGCCCCGCTGCGCTGGACCTACAGGTGAGCGGCCGGTTTGATGGTTGACGAGGCGACTTCGTCAGCCGGTCGTCACTCGTGGTCGCTGGGCTCGAGGATCACGACCGGGATCTCCCGTCGCGTGTGGCGCTGGTACACGTCGTAGCGGCCGACGACACCGCGGTGGAAGAGAGGAGCGAGGCCGCGGTTCTTCTCGTTGACGAGTGCCCACAGGCGCTCCCGTTCTTCGCCCTCGGCCACCCGGGCATGCGCTGGTCGGTGCTGCCGACCGACCTGCACCTGCACGTCGGGGTTGGCCTCGAGGTTGAGGAACCAGGCCGGGTGCCGGGGCGCCCCACCGTAGGAGGCCACGACCACATAGTCGTCGTCGTCCCGGGCGTAGACGAGGGCCGTCGTCCGCGGCTGGCCGGACTTGCGGCCCACCGTGTGGAGCAACAGGGCAGGACGGCCAGCGACGTGGCGGCCGACCGCGCCCCGCGTCCACCGGTAGATGCGCTGATGCAGCAGAAGGTACGGACCTATCACGTACGAGCCTGGGGTGTGGCGCACTGAGCAGCAGCGTAGGCCCCAGCACCGGCGAGTTCGCTCCGGGCCCGACTCCGGCCGCCGAGCACACCCGACTCCGTTCTCCTGAGCGCTGGGCTCAGTGCACGGTCATTCGCCTTCAACACATCAGGCGTCCTCAACCGGGCGGTGGGAGGATTTGCGTGACCGGTTTCGGCGGGGTGGATCAGGTCATCGCCAGCTTGTAGTTGGCGTAGTCCTCGACCCGCGCGAGGAACTCCGGGCTGCGGCGGAACCGGTCGCTGAGATCCTCGTGCCGCACCCCCGCACGCCGCCACCGGAGCAGCCGGCGCTCGAGCGGCCGCAGCCGGTCGGCGGGCCGGTCCGGTGTGTCCGACCGATCCGACGTGTCGGGTTGGTCCCGCGGCGCAGACCGGTCGAGGTCGGCCAGGAACCGCACCTGGGCGACCCACCGCTCGCTCCGCCCGAACCTGCGGGCGATCTCCGCGTCGTCGAGTCCGACCTCGGCCCACCGCAGAACCCGGCGCTCGACAGGCCGCAGGTGATCGTGCTCAGCGCCGCTCATCGGGACCTCCTGGTCGCTGACGCCACCGTACCCGGCCCGCCAGCCGCATGGGCGGGGAGGATGTCACTGCGCAAGATCCCGCAGGCATGAGGGCCATGCCAGCATGGCTGGATGATGGCGACTTGGGGCCGGTTGTCTGGAAGTGTCACAGGCGGAGGCGCTGTCTCGTCTCTGTAGGTGACCGAGACGAGTGAGGAGTTGCCATGAGGGTTTTCGTTGCCGGGGCTACGGGTGCGCTGGGCGTTCAGTTGGTCCCCATGCTCGTGGCCGCGGGCCATGAGGTTGTGGGCATGACCAGGACCGCTTCGAAGCAGGATGGGCTGCGAGCATTGGGGGCGCGACCGGTCGTCGCCGACGCTCTCGATCCCGAGGCCGTGTCGAAGGTGGTGGGTGAGGCCGAGCCGGACGTGATCGTGCATCAGCTCACGGCGCTGTCCGGGAAGATGAGCCTCCGTGATGCACGGCACCCCGACCGGTCCCTCATGGCGAAGACGACCAACCGGCTGCGTACGGAGGCGACAGATCATCTCCTGGCCGCCGGGCGCGCCGCGGGGGCACGGCGCTTCGTGGCGCAGAGCTTCGGCGCTTTCCGCTACGCCCGCACCGGCGGGCCGGTGCAGACCGAGGCCGATCCCCTCGATCCCAACCCGCCGGGGGCGATGCGGCCAGTAGTGAAGGCGCTCCTCTATCTGGAGGAGGCGGTGACCACGATCGACTGGGGCGAAGGTCTCGCGTTGCGCTACGGCGGCTTCTATGGTCCGGGGACCGGGATCAGCCTGGATCCGGATGCGCTGATGGCGACGCCGATCCGCAAACGGCAGTTCCCGATCGTCGGTGACGGTGGGGGCATCTGGTCGCACGTCCACATCGAAGACGCCGCGGCGGCAACCGCGATCGCGGTCGAGCGCGGTCAGCCGGGTGTCTACTACGTCGTCGACGACGAGCCCGCGCTCGTTCGGGAGTGGCTGCCAGTGCTGGCGAGCGCGCTGGGTGCGAAGCCACCAAGGCGCATACCACGCTGGCTGGGACGGCTGGTGGCTGGTGAAATGGCAACGCTCATGATGACGGAGGTACGTGGTGCCTCGAACGCCAAGGCCAAGCGCGAGCTCGGCTGGCAGCTCCGGTATCCGAGCTGGCGGCTCGGCGTCACCAAGGGGCTCGGCTGAAACCACGCACGGCGTGCCGACTGAGGCGACGGCCTCTCATGATCCGCCGGCGACCCGCGGGTATGGACGAGGTGATGGGAACCATCGAGCAGATTGATCGACTGATCGAGGACGAACTGTCGTAGACCGGATGCACCGCGGCGCAGAGAAAGGGACAGCCGATGAACGAACCGACGACCACGCTCGACGACCGCTTCAGCGACCCAGGCACCGCGCCAGTCTCGTGGGATGAGACTGTGCGGACGCTCGAGACGGCTGAGCTGTTCTGGATCACCACCGTCCGCGCTGATGGCCGGCCACACATGAGCCCGCTCGTCGCGGTGTGGCTCGACGACGCCCTCCAC
>JBKPRV010000109.1:0-4839 GCA_046734715.1 Actinomycetota bacterium
CCCGAGAAGAGCTGCATGTAGGCGAGGATGCCGCCCGACTCCGCCGACTGGCGCTTGAGGGACGCGATGGCATCGAGATCGATGCCCGGCGCCGGCACGAACGAGCCCAAGCGATAGAGGGCGATGATCGCCAGTGTGAACACGATCTTGTTCCGCAGGTCGGCGACCCTGAACATGTTCCGCAGGCTGGAAAGCACGATTTCTCCCCTTGGGCGGCTTCGGTCCGGCGCTGGCGCAAGCGGCGACTGAGTACGCCAGTCTTGCCGGTGGCGGCCGCCGGAGCGCAATCGGGCGGACCCGGGTGGCTGAGCAGGTGACTAACGGTTGGCGAACTGGTTGCCCTTGGCCGGCGGGCGACGGTCGCCCCACGGCTTCGGCAGGATCTCGACGCTACCCCCGGCCTCGGTGATCGCCGCCTCGGCCGCCTTGGAGAAGGCGTGAGCCTTGACGGTCACCTTGCGGGACAGCTCGCCCCGGCCCAGCACCTTGACCAGCGCGCCCTTGTGGGTGAGGCCCCTGGCGTGCAGTGCCTCGGGGGTGATCTCGTCCAGCTCGGACGCCTCGATGGTGTCGAGGTTGATGGCCTGGTACTCGACCCGGAACGGGTTGTTGAAGCCCTTGAGCTTGGGGATGCGCATGTGCAGCGGCATCTGCCCGCCCTCGAAGTTGCGGGCCACGGTGCTGCGGGCCTTCTGGCCCTTGGTGCCGCGGCCGGCGGTCTTGCCACCCTTGCCGCCGATGCCCCGGCCGACCCGCTTGGGAGCCTTGGTGGACCCGGGCGGCGGGGTGAGATCGTGGACCTTGATGGTCATCGCTCTACTTCTCCTCGTCCAACGAGGTTGCCCGCTCTTGGCGGGGACGCCGGGCCGCTCGGGCCACGGCCGCCCCTGAAGGGGCGTCCTCAAGCACACGCACGAGATGGGGGACGCGGGCGATCATGCCGCGGATCTCGGGGCGATCGGGCAGCGTGTTGGTCTTGCCGATGCGGCCCAGGCCCAGGGCCCGGAGCGTGCCCTTGTGCTTGGGCTTGACGCCGATGGCCGAGCGGACCTGGGTGACGGTGATGTCGGCCATCAGACCGCCTCCGGCTCCATCCGGGAGCGCTCGCTCTCGCGGTAGGCCTGCACCAGCGCGGGCGGGAACAGCTCCTCGGGAGACTTGCCCCGCAGCTTGGCCACCTCGTCCGGGCGCTTGAGCGCCTTGAGGCCGGCGATGGTGGCCCGGGCCACGTTGATGTGGTTGGACGAGCCCAGCGACTTGCACAGCACGTCGCGGATGCCCGCCTCCTCCAGGATGGCGCGCGCCGCCCCGCCGGCGATGACGCCGGTACCGGGGGCCGCGGGCTTCATGAACACCCGCCCGGCGCCCATCTCGCCCGTCACCGGGTGGACGATGGTCGTGCCGGCCAGCGCCACCTTGAACAGGTTCTTGCGGGCCTCTTCGGTGCCCTTCTGGATGGCGAGGGGCACCTCCTTGGCCTTGCCGTAGCCGAGGCCGACCCGGCCGTTGCCGTCGCCGATCACCACGAGGGCGGTGAAGCTGAAGCGCCGGCCGCCCTTGACCACCTTGGCGACACGGTTGATGTTGATGACCCGCGACTCGTGCAGCGTGGCGTCGCCCGAGGCGCGCGGGTTCTCGCGGGGCTCGCGGGGCTGGCGGTCGCGGGGACCGCGGCCACCGCCGCCTCCATGTCCGTTGGGCATCAGAACTCCAGTCCTGCTTCGCGGGCGGCGTCGGCCACCGCCGCCACCCGGCCGTGGTAGAGGAAGCCGCCCCGGTCGAACACGACGCGCTCGACCCCCGCGTCCTTGGCCCGCTCGGCCACCCGCTGGCCCACCTTGGCCGCGGCGTCCTTGTTGGACGAGCCGTCACGCAGGTCGGCCTCGAGGGTGGAGGCCGACGCCAGCGTCTTGCCGGTGCGGTCGTCGATGACCTGGGCGGAGATGTGGCGGTTGGAACGGAACACGGCGAGACGGGGGCGCTCGGCCGTGCCCCGCACGTGCTTGCGCACGCGGGCATGGCGCCGGACACGTGCGTCGCGCTTCTGCTTGGCGCTGCTGCTCATGATCACTTACCTGCCTTGCCGGCCTTGCGCTGGACGTACTCGCCCGCGTAGCGGACGCCCTTGCCCTTGTAGGGCTCGGGCTTGCGCCACGCCCGGATGTCCGCCGCCACCTGGCCGACGGCTTCCTTGTCGATGCCGGTGACCACGATGCGGTTGGGCGCGGGCACCTCGAAGGTGATGCCGTCCGGGGCAGTGATGCTGACGGGGTGGCTGAACCCGAGGGCCAGCTCCATGGCACCCGGGCCCTTGGCGGTGGCGCGGTAGCCGACGCCCACGATCTCCAGCTCCTTGCGGAAGCCCTGGGTGACGCCGAGCACCATGTTGTTGACCAGCGAGCGCACCAGGCCGTGCATGGCCCGGTTCTGGCGCTCGTCGTCGGGGCGCTCCACCACCAGGTTCTCGCCGTCCTGGCGGACGGTGATCACGCCGGGGATGTCGCGCTCCAAGGTGCCCTTGGGGCCCTTGACGCTGATGTGCGCGCCCGAGATGGCGATGTCGACGCCGCTGGGCACGGGGATGGGGGACTTGCCGATGCGAGACATGTCAGGTCACCACACGTAGCAGAGGACCTCGCCGCCGACCTTGCGCCTGCGCGCCTCACGGTCGGACAGCAGTCCCTGGCTGGTCGAGATCACCGCCACGCCCAGCCCCCCGAGGACTCGGGGGACCTCGGTGGAGCCGGAGTAGACGCGCAGGCCCGGCTTGGACACACGCCTCAGGCCCGAGATGGTGCGGGCGCGATCGGGTGAGTACTTCATCTTCACGTGCAGGGTCTTGCCCGGGCGGTCCGGGTTCTCCTCCACGTCGAACGCCTCGATGTAGCCCTCGGTGGCCAGGACGCCCGCGAGGGCCTCCTTGAGCTTGGAGGACGGCATCCGCACGTCATCGTGCATCGCGATGTTGGCGTTACGGATGCGCGTGAGCATGTCGGCGATGGGGTCGGTCATGGTCATGTGCGGCCTCCCCTCACCAGCTCGCCTTGGTGACGCCCGGCAGCTCCCCGGCATGGGCCAGCTCGCGCAGGCAGAGGCGGCACAGCCCGAACTTGCGGAACACCGAGTGCGGGCGGCCGCACCGCCGGCAGCGGGTGTAGGCCCGCACCTTGAACTTGGGCTTGCGCTGCTGCTTGTTGATGAGCGCTGTCTTCGCCATGGCTTACTGACCCTCGCGCTTGAACGGGAACCCCATGGCCAGCAGCAGGGCACGACCGTGGTCGTCGCTGCCGGCGGTGGTGACGATGGTGATGTCCATGCCCCGGGGCTGATCGATGCTGTCGTAGTCGACCTCGGGGAACACGAGCTGCTCCGTGAGGCCGAAGGTGTAGTTACCGTTGCCGTCGAACGACCGGGCGTTGAGGCCCCGGAAGTCCCGGATGCGGGGGATGGCGATCGAGATCAGCCGATCCATGAACTCCCACATGCGGTCGCCCCGCAGGGTGACCTTGGCGCCGATGGCGTTGCCCTCCCGCAGCTTGAAGCCGGCGATGGAACGCTTGGCCCGGGTGATGACCGGCTTCTGGCCGGTGATGGTGGTGAGGTCGCGCACCGCCCCCTCGAGCAGGGAGGCCTGGGCGGTGGCGGCGCCGACGCCCATGTTGATCACCACCTTGTCGAGCCGCGGCACCTGCATGACGTTGCGCAGCCCCAGCTCCTCCTGAAGCTGGCCGCGCAGCGTCTCGTGGTACCGCGTCTTGAGGCGGGGAACAGTGCGTTCCTTGGTGGCGGTGTCACTCACGTGATCTCACCTCCGCACTTCTTGCACAGGCGGACCTTGTCGCCTGAGGCGTCGATCTTGAAGCCGACGCGGGTGGGCTTGCCGCAGGACGGGCACACCAGCGCGACGTTGGACACCGGCAGCGGCATGTCCTTGTCGATGATGCCGCCTTGCTGGGTGGTGCGGGTGGGGCGCTGGCTCTTGCGGGCGACGTTGACGCCGTCGACGATCACCTTGCCCTCCCGGGGCAGGGCACGCATGACGTTGCCCTCCTTGCCCCGGTCCTTGCCGGTGAGCACGCGGACCCGGTCGCCCTTGCGGATCTTCAGACCTGGCATCACAGGACCTCGGGGGCGAGAGAGACGATCTTCATGAACCGCTTGTCGCGCAGCTCCCGGCCCACGGGGCCGAAGATGCGGGTGCCGCGCGGGTTGCGGTCGGGGTTGATGAGGACGGCGGCGTTCTCGTCGAAGCGGATGTAGCTGCCGTCGGGGCGCCGGCGCTCCTTCTTGGTGCGGACGACGACGCACTTCACGACGTCGCCCTTCTTGACCGAGGCGCCGGGGATGGCGTCCTTGACCGTGGCCACGAAGATGTCGCCGATCGAGGCGTACCGGCGGCGCGAGCCGCCGAGGACCTTGATGACGAGCACCTCCTTGGCGCCCGAGTTGTCTGCCACCTTGAGGCGGCTCTCCTGCTGGATCATGGCCTACTTCGCCCTCTCCAGGATCTCGACCAGCCGCCACCGCTTCTGCTTCGACAGCGGGCGGGTCTCGACGATCCGGACCCGGTCGCCCACGCGCAGCTCGTTGTTCTCGTCGTGCGCGTACAGGCGGCTGGTGCGGACCATCGTCTTCTTGTAGAGAGCGTGGGGCTTGCGGGTGGTGACGGCCACCACCGCGGTCTTGTCCATGGCCGTGGAGGCCACGATGCCCTCGCGCACCTTCCGCGCTGGGCGATGCTCCGCATCGGTCGCTTGGCGATGCTCCGCATCGGTCGCTTGGCGATGCTCCGCATCGCCGACCGGGTCGGGGATTGACGTCTGGATCTCACTCATGTGG
>JBKPRV010000110.1:0-3497 GCA_046734715.1 Actinomycetota bacterium
GCGCGCTGCGGCGCGCACTGGCCGGCGGCCCTCCGCTCCCACCCGGCCGCCGGGCCCACCTCGCCCCACACGGCACCCTGCTGTCCAACGTCGAGACGTTCGCCCAACTCGCCGTGGCCCTCCGGCTGGGCCCGCACCGATTCCGCGACACCGGCAGCCACCCCGAACCCGGCACCACGCTGCTGACGGTCAGCGGAGCGGTCGCCCATCCGGGCGTCGTCGAAATCCCGATCGGCACCCCGCTGGGCATCGTGCTGGGCGCCGCGGAGGCGTCCGCGCCGCAGGCGGTCATCATCGGCGGCTACCACGGCCGCTGGCATCCACCCTCGGCGGACATTCCGCTGGCCGGGTCGGCCGGGCTCGGCGCCGGGGTCGTCGCCGTGCTGGACGACAGCACCTGCGCCTGGGGCGAACTTGTCCGGGTCGCCGGCTGGCTGGCCGCGCAGTCGGCCGGGCAGTGCGGACCGTGCCGATACGGCCTGCCGGCGCTTGCCCAGGACGTCGCCCGCGGCGACATACCGGCGGCACTGCGACACGCGGCCGCGGTCGACGGACGCGGCGCCTGCCACCATCCCGACGGCACGGCACGGTTCGTGACCTCCACGCTCCACCTGTTGCGCGAGGAGGTCGAGCGCCACCGGATGGGCGGTTGCGGCCGTCCGGTGCGCGGACAACTCGCGGTGCCGGCATGACGAACCTCGAGATCGACTGGACGCGTTGCGACGGGCACGGTCTGTGCGCGGCGTTGCTCCCGAGGCGAATCACCCGTGACGAATGGGGTTTCCCGGTCCTGGCCGCCCATCCCATTCGGGAGGACGAGATCACCGACGTCCGCCGCGCCGTCGCGCTGTGCCCGGCGCTGGCGCTACGCCTCGACAAGCGATGACCGTGTCGTTGGGGCAGGCGACGGTCGACGTTGAGATCGTCGTTCCGGTCCACAACGAACAGGACGACCTGCCGCGCGCGATTCGGCGGCTGCGCGCGTACCTACGCGACTTCCCGTTCACGACGCTGATCACCATCGCTGACAACGCCAGCACCGACGCCACGCTGCCGCATGCGCTCGACCTGGCGGGCGAACTGCCCGACGTCCGTGTCGTGCACCTGGATGCCAAAGGGCGTGGCCGCGCCCTGCGCGAGGTGTGGGCCGCCAGCACCGCGCGGGTCGTGGCGTATATGGACGTGGACCTCTCCACCGACCTGTCGGCGCTGCTGCCGTTGGTCGCGCCCCTGCTGTCCGGGCACAGCGACGTCGCCATCGGCAGCCGGCTGGCTCGGTCAGCGCGCGTCGTCCGCGGCCCCAAACGCGAGCTCATTTCCCGCTCGTACAACCTGCTGCTGCACACTGCATTGCTGGCCCGATTCTCGGACGCGCAGTGTGGTTTCAAGGCGATGCGCACCGAGTGCGCCCGCGCGCTGCTGCCCCACGTTCAGGACTCGGGCTGGTTCTTCGACACCGAACTGCTCGTGCTCGCTGAGCGCAGCGGACTGCGTATCGCCGAGGTGCCCGTTGACTGGGTGGATGACCCGGACAGTCGCGTCGACATCGTCGCAACCGCGCTGGCTGACCTGCGGGGCGTCGCCCGGCTCATCCACGCGTTCACAACCGGTGCGCTCCCGCTGAGCGATCTGCGCCGGCAGCTGGGCCGCGATCCAATCGAGCTACCGGGTGTGCCGAATCGCCTTAGTTGGCAGGCGATTCGCTTTGCCGCGATCGGTGCACTCTCGACGCTCGCCTACCTCGTGCTGTTCCTGATGTTGCGAGGACCGTTCGGCGCGCAGGGGGCGAATCTCACCGCGCTCCTGGTTACCGCCGTCGCCAACACGGCTGCGAATCGGCGTTTCACGTTCGGCGTCCGAGGGGGTGGCGTCGCCCGCCACCAGGCGCAAGGCTTGCTCGTCTTCGCACTCGGCCTGGCCTTGACGAGTGGCTCGCTCGCCGTGCTCGCCCACACCGACCCTCACCCGTCGCGACTCGTGGAGATCACAGTGCTCGTCGCGGCCAATCTGGCCGCGACCGCTCTGCGCTTCGTGCTGCTGCGCGAGTGGGTCTTCGCCCGCCCGGCCGACCGGAAGGACGCTTGATGGCGATCTCCACCACCTTGCCCGGCCCTCTCGTAACAGAGGCGGTGCTGAAGCATCGCCGGCATCCCGATCGATGGGGGCTTGCGGCTCTGCTCACAGGTACAGCCGTGCTGTACTTGTGGGGGTTGTCGAAGTCGGGCTGGGCCAATCAGTTCTATGCGGCGGCGGCGCAGGCCGGCAGCAAGAGCTGGAAGGCGTTCCTATTCGGATCGCTCGACCAGTCCAACTTCATCACCGTCGACAAGCCGCCAGCCTCCCTGTGGGTCATGGACCTGTCGGCGCGCATCTTCGGCGTCAATAGCTGGTCGATCCTGGTGCCGCAGGCGCTCGAAGGTGTCGCTGCGGTCGCAATTCTGTACGCCGCAGTACGGAGGGTATCGACGCCGACGGCCGGGCTGCTCGCGGGAGCGGCGCTGGCGACGACGCCGGTGGCCGCGCTGATGTTCCGCTACGACAACCCGGATGCCCTGCTCGTCCTGCTGATAGCTGCCGCGGCGTACGCCACAGTACGGGCGGTTGAGCGAGCCGGGCTGAGGTGGCTGCTGCTCGCGGGCGCGCTCGTCGGCTTCGCGTTTCTGACCAAGATGCTGCAGGGCCTGCTCGTGGTCCCCGGCCTGGCCGGCGCGTACCTGGTCGCTGCCCCGACGAGCCTGCGGCGGCGGGTGCTGCACGTGCTTGCCGCCGGTGGGGCTCTTGTCGTCGCGGCCGGCTGGTGGATCGCGCTGGTCGAGCTGTGGCCGGCCGGATCACGCCCGTACATCGGCGGTTCCACGAACAACAGCGTCCTCGAACTGACGTTCGGGTACAACGGCTTCGGCCGGCTGGACGGCTCGAGCAACAACGGCAACGTGGGCGGTGGCGGCGGTGGGTTCTCCTCCGGGCAGACCGGCCTCACCCGGCTGTTCGGCGCCGAGATGGGCACCCAGATCAGCTGGTTGCTGCCGGCGGCGCTCGTCTCGATGGTCGCGTTGGCGTGGTTGACCTGGCGTCGCCCGCGCACCGACCGCTTGCGCGCGAGCCTGATCGTGTGGGGCGGATGGGTTGTTGTCACCGGCCTGGTGTTCAGCTACGCGAGCGGCATCATCCACCCGTACTACACCGTGGCCCTGGCCCCAGGAATCGCGGCGCTGGTTGGACTCGGCGCGGTCGAGTTGTGGCGCGCCCGGGCCCGCTGGCTGTTGGCCGTGCTCGTCGTCGCGGGTACGTGGTGGACGTTCGAGCTGGTCGGCCGCAGCGACTGGGCGCCGTGGCTGCGGTGGGTCGTCCTGCTCAGCGGCACCGCGGCCGTGCTGTCCGTGCTCGCCGTCCGCTCGGCGGTACTCGTCGCCGGAACGGCCGCCGTGGCGCTGCTCGTCGCGCCGACGGCGTACGCGGTGCAGACCGCGTCGACCGCGCACACCGGCGCGTTGCCG
>JBKPRV010000111.1:0-3745 GCA_046734715.1 Actinomycetota bacterium
GGTCACGATGGCGACGCGGCCGTCAAGGGGAAGGTCAGGCATGGCAAGAGAACCTTTCGACGAACAGATGGGCTCGACGTTCGTCAGCCACCTGCCATGTCGGGCACGGGAGCAGCACTATCTCCCCGGCGAGGACAACAAGAGGGGCACCCCGCAGCCGGCGTTCTGGGATGGTCCTCGGCGTTCAGGCGGGCCGACCGCGTTGTGGTCGTCCGTCTGCGCCGAACGGTGATCACCGCTGTGCATCAGAGTTGCACCCGCTCAGCCGATCAACGTCCGCTTGGGTCGGAGAATGCAGAACTCGTTGCCTTCCGGATCGGCGAGCACGGTCCAGGACTCGTCGCCGGTCTGGCCGATGCCCACACGCCGGGCACCCAGGGCGAGGATGCGCCTGATCTCGGCCTCGCGGTCGTCGGGCCCGGCGTCGCCACCCGGGTTCAGGTCGAGGTGGACACGGTTCTTCACCGACTTTGCCTCGCCCGCAGGCATCAGGCAGATCCCGACTGAGGCGTCCACGTCAGTGCCGATGACGACCTCTCGTTCGCGTTCCGAGAGGATCTTCCAACCCAGAACCTCACTCCAGAATCGAGCCAACCCCGGCAAGTCGTGGGCGTCGATGACGATGTGATGCAGCGACACAGACATGGGAGAAGTGTGACGTCGGCCGGCGTCTGGGGACGACGAATCGGGACCGGGCCGACTCAGGTCCGCCTGATGGATGCGAACCACGAGCGCACAGGTTCGGCCCGGATGGTCACGTGAAGTTCCGTGGGCTCGATGGACTCGACCTCCCAGCCTCGGGCGAATGCCTCACAGATCTCGGCTTGCGTGATTCGGCGCGGCCCCCACCCGGGCGGCTCCTCGTCACTGAAGCACAGCAGGACGTAGTGGCCACCTGTCCGAAGGACGCGACCAAGGCTCTCGACGAAGGGCTGACGGTCCTCGTCATCGAAGACATGAAAGAGCCCGCAGTCGAGGACAGTGTCGAACTGCTCGCCCGGCGACGCCAACTGACGAGCGTCGCCCACATCGAAGCGTGCGCGTAATCCTCGCTGACGGGCCTTGGCTTCGGCCAGGCAGATAGCGGTAGCGGAAATGTCGATCCCGACCGCGTCGCACCCCGCCTGAGCTGCCATCAAGACATGCTCACCGGTGCCGCACCCCACATCGAGCACCCTTCCGCCCAGGCCCCCCTCAGCAGCCAACGTGGCAAAGGCGGGTTGAGGCCGACCGATGTCCCAGGGTGGTGTCGACGCGTAGGCGGCTTCGAACTCGGCCACGAGATCCCGCTCCTCGGTCACACTCGCTTACTACCACCAACCACGCCCCGGAGCCCTCCGGAACCTGCCACCTAGGTGCCGAAGGGCGTCACGCTCCGGGCGTTGTGGGGCGCGCGCAGGCCCTCCTCGGAAGCGTCCTTTTGGGACACCTTCCCGACTTGGGCCGGGCCTTGGACGCTTCGAACGTGCGGTTCTCAGCCCTCCAGATCACCGATTCGGTGCGCTCGTGCCCGCCGTTGTTGTGTGCGCCCCGGTACGAATGCGGACACTGATAGCCGGCGGCAAAGCTACGGTGGTGTATGGCGGTCCGGTCCGCCGGCGGCTCTGAGACACGCGGCGGTGCCGCCTGCGGCTACTCCATCGCGCTGGACACCGGCCAGAGGCGCTGGATCGCGGCGCCGATGTGGTCGTGCAACCGTTCGGCTGGATCAGTCGCGGCGAGGTCGGTGGCGTCAACGATCTCGGTGGATGTCTCGGCCCAAGCGGCGCGAACCGATGGCGCCCACGGCCCCTCAAGCGCCGAGACGACGACGTCGCACGGCTCGAGCGGGCACGTGCCGTCCATGACCAGTGGGCACACCTCGCGTTCGTCACGCGGCCCACTGCATACGGTCACCTCGATGGCGTTCGACGGCGTTGCTAGTTCGTCGGCGATCAGCGCGGGGTCTTCGATGAGCACCCGGAAGGGACGACCCGGCACGGGCGGCGGGTCGACTGCGGTCGTGCGCTGTTGCATGGCGTTGCCTCCTGGTCGTCGTGACGATGGTGTGCCCGGGAGGTGCGGGGGTCCAGGGCCGTTGGTCCCGATCGAGCCGGGGTCGGGACCGTCCAGCCGTCCAGCCGTGTTCGCCTGCTTGCGGTCGGCGATCCCGTCGCCCACTACGTGTCTCCGGCAGGCAGGGCGTTAGAGGCGAAGGGTCCCCGGGAAGTCCCGACAGGCGAGCGGTGCGGCCTGTCCGCCGTTGGCGCCGGCGGATGGGACCATCGGCACTAGTCGGTTCGGTGAGCCCTCTGCACACTGGGGTTTGTGATCGTGGACGAGGGGCTTGAGCTGTTGACCGAGGACCAAGCCCGGGGCCTGCTGGCCACGGGCGAGGTCGGGCGGATTGGGATCACCATCGGTGCGCTGCCGGCGATCTTTCCGGTCAACTACCGGCTGATCGACGGTTCGATCGTGTTCAGGACGGCGCCGGGCTCCAAGATGTCGGCTGCCGCGGAGGGCGCGGTGGTCGCGTTCGAGGTCGACGACTACCAGCTGGCCGACCGCACCGGCTGGAGCGTGCTGGCCGTCGGCCGGGCCGAGGTGACCCACGATCTGGCCATGACCTCCAAAGTGCTCGACGCCGGGCTCGAACCGTTGGCCGACGGGACCCGGACGACGATCGTGCGGATCGAACCAACGTTCATCTCTGGTCGACGCATCATCCACGACTCGCCTCGGTCAGGCGTTCTGTCGTTTGGAGGCGCTGGTTCTGGGACACTTCCGGCGCGCGGGATGCCGACCGGGAGTGCGGTGTCGGGTTGACCCGCTTCAATGGACTGATCGGCAGAGCCCGGCTGGGCACGCCGAGGGGCGAGAACGACGATCACGAGCGCTATCTCACGACGGCGAAGAAGTTGGTCACCTCCTCGACGAACAGCGCGGGCTGCTCCAAGGCGGCGAAATGGCCGCCGCGAGCGGGCTCGTGCCAATAGCGGATGTCCCGGAAGCGCCGCTCGGCCCACCGCTTCGACGGCCGCTGAAGCTCGTAGGGAAACACGGTGCAGCCTGCAGGTGCCTCGACGTAGTCATGGGGCTCGAGCGGTCCTTCGAGCCAGCGCGCGACATCGGCCAGGCTCTCCCAGTACAACCGGGCGCTCGATGCCGCCGTGCGAGGCAGCCAGTAGAGCATGAGATTGTCGAGCATCGCATCGCGTGAGAGCTCACTGCGCGGATCGATCCAGCTCATCAGCTTCTCCGTGACCCACGCCGCCAGGCCGGCAGGCGAGTCGGTCAGCGCGTAACCAATCGTCTGCGGACGGGTGCGTTGCATGGTCGAGTAGCCGGACTCCTGCGCCCTGCTGTGCTCCATGGCATCGATGGCTTCGCGTTCTGGGTCGGTGAGGTCGGCGAGCGTCTCCGGGTCTGGCGGGGCCAACGGTGGCATCAGGTGGACGCCAACGATGTGCTCGACATCCACCCGCCCGAGGCTCGCGGTCACGCTCGTGCCCCAGTCGCTGCCCTGGGCTCCGTAGCGGTCGTAGCCGAGACGAGCCATCAGCGTCGCCCACGCACGTGCAATCCGCTCCACACCCCAACCTACGGCTGCCGGCTTGTCGCTGAAGCCGTAGCCGGGCAGGGATGGCACCACACAGTGGAAGCCTGCATCGTTGAGCGGCCGGATCACCTCGAGCAACTCGATCACCGAGCCGGGCCAGCCGTGAGTCAGCAAGAGCGGGAGCGCCCCCGGCTCGGTCGATCGCGC
>JBKPRV010000112.1:0-3499 GCA_046734715.1 Actinomycetota bacterium
CACGCAGGAGCCGATAGGCGGGCGCCTCGGTCGCCTGGTGAAACTCCGCAGCGAGTCACCCGAAGGCGACCGTCCGCTCGTCATCGAGCACCGCCAGTCGCTGATCTACATGCTCTGTTCGGCGGCCGAGCTGGAGCACGCCCTCATGTGCGAGTACCTGTTCGCGGCGTTCACCCTGAAGCGATCCGTCGACGAGGGCCTGACCGAGGACCAGCTGGCAGATCTCGAGCGATGGCGCGCGGCCATCCTCATGGTGGCCAAGCAGGAGATGTTGCACCTGGCCATCAACTGCAACCTCGTCAGCTCGCTCGGCGCCAGCCCACACCTGTCGCGACCCAACCTGCCCCAGCCGGCAAAGCACTATCCGCCCGGCGTCATTCTCACCCTGCTGCCTTTCGGCGAGCAGGCCCTCCGCCACTTCATCTATCTGGAGCGCCCCGAAGGCATGGACTTCGACGACGCCGAGGGTCTGGCCGCCTTCGACGGGGCAGCGCCGGTGATGGGCCCCGACGAGATCGCACCTCATCTGCAGGAGTTTGCGACCGTCGGCCACCTCTACCGCTCGATCGAAGCCGGGTTCCGCCACCTCGGCGAGAAGCTGGGCGAGGACAACCTCTTCCTGGAGCCCGCCGCCGGACAGGTCAGCGGCGACCTGTTCGGCTGGCCCCAGCTCGAGCCCATCACCAGCGTGGACGCCGCCGTGCGAGCCATCGAGACGATCGTCGAGCAGGGGGAGGGGCCGCGGGGCGATTGGCGTAACGCCCACTTCGGCCGCTTCCTCACGGTCCTTGACGAGTACCTGGCCATGACGGAGGCGAATCCCGGCCTCGAGGTCGCCCGCCCGGTGCTGCCGGCCTTGGTCCGGCCGCCCGAGAGCGGCGAGGAGGCCGACCTCATCACAGACGCTCGCACGGCCAGCATCGCCGACTTGGGCAACGTCGGCTACGAGGTCCTGCTCCAGGTCCTCTATCGCTTGCTTTGCCACGTGGACGAGAGCGACGAGCAGATGAACACCCTGTCCCAGGTGGCCGTCAGACTGATGGTCGACGTGATCGAGCCGATCGGCGAGCTCCTCACGACCCTCCCCGTGGGACCCGAGCATCCCGGGCGGACTGCCGGACCAAGCTTCGAGCTCTTCTACCAACCCGACTACCTCCTGCCCCACCGCGAGGCGGCGTGGCGAATCATGGCCGAGCACCTGGCGGACGCCAGTGCGTCAGCACAGCAACAGAGACATGAGGAACCACGGCTGCTGCCCGTCGCCGATGCTCTCCAGCGGCTCGCCGAGATCCTCCGCTCCCAGGCGGGCTAGAGCCGGGGTGTGCGCGCGGGTGCCGCTTGCAGGTGGCCAGGCCACTCCGGGATCCGAGCGTCATCGGGCACGACGGCACATCATCGCTGCCCGACCGGGTGCGGATCGAGGGCGCACAGGGCCAGCTGAGGTGTTGGGACGATCGTGAGAGCTACCGACCAGCCCTGGGGATCAACGATCGGCTTCACGAGCCCATTCTCACACCGAGCGACGGGCGACGCTCGTGCGGCACCGCTGCTTGCAAAGCACCCCGGGGCGTCCGTGGCCGTACGTCGAGATCAAGATCGCGATAGTCGAGAAGAAAGCTGTGAGCTAATGAAAACGATGACATGCAAGCAACTCGGCGGGCCATGCGACCACCAACACCGAGGTCAAACCGCCGACGAGCTCATCAAGGCCCAAGACCGGCATCTCAACGAGATGGTCGCCGGTGGTGACACCATGCACGCGCCCGCCCTCAAAGAGATGAAGGGCCGCTGGAAGCACCCGATCTCAGGGATGGGCTGGTACCGCGCAGCCAAACGGAACTTCGCCGCACTCCCGGAGGACTGACCGCGCGCCATATCCGCCATCTGCCGATCTCGCTCTCCTGCGCTCGAGGGCGACGACGACGGTCGCGCAGTGGTAGACGTCGGCGACGGTGATGGAGTCCTCGAAGTGGCGATCCCAGCCGATCGGGACGTGCATCGCGAAAGCGAGTGTGCGCTCTGGGAAGCGGCGGCGACCAGCCCGTGGTGCCAACCGTCATGCACCCACACCGCTCTTGGGCAGCTCGGCATGCACGGTCCAGCCCCCGTCGCGGTTCGGACCGGCCTCGAAGGCGCCGCCGAGGAGCCATCGTTCGGCCATGCCCAGCAGCCCGAAGACGAGCGGGCGTCGACGGGGTGGGCGTCACCATCGTCCCAGACGGTGAGCCGGACGCTGTCGTCGTCGGCGGTGACCATGACCGGACCCCGTTTGTCGTCCACCTGTCATGAGAGGTTGGGTGGTTGGTCCGCCAGTGTTGAGCGAACTCGGCCGGTGTGAGCATGCCGAGTGCGGAGTGGGGACGGTAGGTGTTGTACCCGGTGCCCCATTCGGCGACGAGGACTTGGGCTTCGAGCAGGGTGTCGAACCGTTCGATGGCCAATAGCGCGTCGCGCATGCGGCCGCCGTAGGACTCGACCCAGGGGTTCTGCCATGGTGAGCCGGGTTCGATGTAGCTGGCGCCGGTGCCGACGAAGCGGCACCAGTCCCGCAAGGCGTTGGCGGTCAGTTCGGGCCCGTTGTCGCAGCGGATGAAGCTTGGGGTGGGTGCCGCGGCGGGTCGGTGGCGTTGGGTGGAGCTCCACCTCTCTGACCGTCATCCTGTTTCGCAGTCATCGCAGTGGACGTCGTCGAGTGGTTCACCGGCGATGAGGGCGTCGACCCAGTCGACCAGCCGGATGCCGTTGACCTCGATCTCGTAGAACCTGTCGAGGTCGAGGATTCCGTGTTCGCGGCCGGGAGCGGTGTAGCTGTGTTGGACCACGCCGGCGGCCTCGATCGCTGCCTCGTTGGCGTCGATCACCGCGAGGGTCGACGAGTCCACGCCTAGCGATTCCAGCGCCGCCGCTGCATTGGGGTCGAAGGCGTAGTCGAAGCGGGCCATGACGATGTCGGGGTCGTGGAGCCCGGCCTGGATCCAGAAGCGGGGGATGCCCCAGTCGCGGGCGCTGAGTCCTTCGTTGACCTCCCAGTCGGGCATGTTGGCGTAGGCGCCCCACAGTTTCCCGAGGATCTCGGCGTTGAGGTCGGGGTCGTCGGGGAAGGCGCCGGACTGGGCGCCGAACACGGTGAGCTGGGCGGCGGGAAGCAGGTCGGCGACGAGGCCGCCGTAGACGGGGGCCGCGACCGACCCGCCGGTTTTACCGACGACGACGACCTGGGTGGCGTCGGGATAGTGCTCGACGAGGTAAGTGAGCGCGGCCGTGCCATCCACGTAGCCCTTGTGCTCGACGGTTAGCTCCGGCGAGTACTCTCGGGTGACGTCGCCGAGATAGACGTCCCCAGTGCACGAGGGCACGTAGATGAACGAGTAGTCGGCGAAGGGGTTGTCGGCGCGGTCGACGTCGAGGATCCCGCCACCGGGAGACTCCGGATTCTCGCCCTCGACGCTCCAGTTGTAGAAATCCGACTCGCCGGGGGCGGACTCGGTGAAGGCGCAGG
>JBKPRV010000113.1:0-9483 GCA_046734715.1 Actinomycetota bacterium
GAGCAGCTGCCACAGCGCACGGTGGGTCCAGAACGCCACCTCCAGCATGAACTGCGCCATGTTCTCGTTGTACGACGCCATGTCCGCCTCGCCGGAGTGGGTGTGGACCACGAGCCCGGCTTCGGCGCAGGCGGCCCACACCGGGTCGTAGGACGAGTGCCCGTACGACGGCTTGTCGTGCCACATGGTCGGGATCAGGATCCCCTTGATACCGGGCTTGCCGGCCAGCGAGTCGATCTCCCGCACGGCCTCGTCGATCCCGTGGGTGACGGGGACCAGCGCCACGCCGGCCCGGCGGGGCGGGTTGGTGGCGCAGAAGTCCACGAGCCAGCGGTTGTGGGCGCGGGCGCCGGCCCAGGCCAGGCGGGGATCGGTGATCATGCCGGCCTGCAGCCCGGCGCCGAACGGTGGTGCCTCCATGCCGGTCACCGAGTCGCCGTCGGGGAAGATCACCTCGCCGGCGACCCCGTCGGCGTCGAGCACCTTGTCGCGCACGCCGGGGTCGTAGGCGCCGCGCAGCTCCGCCGCGTTGTCGCGCTCCCACTGCTCGACGTACTCGCCGTTGACCTCCTCGACCAGGGTGCGGTGCTGGTGGCGGGTGACCAGCCAGTCGTCGAACTCGGCGTGCACCGAGGACTCGAGGTACTCGCGGTACTCGTCGACCGGGAGGCCGGCGTGGGTGTCGGACGAGACGATGACGTACGGGGCGTCGCTCTGGTCGATGCCTGCCACCGGATCGGACATGAGCCCCCCTCGCTGCTTCTTCGCTTGCCCGGTTCTAGAACCTGTTCTAGTCTCCGTATGACACTGTTACAGACAGCCAGGGGGAGCGCAACCGCCACGATGGGGAGCACGGCGACGAGAGGGCTGGACCGGGCCGACGTGGTGGCCGCCGCGCTCGACCTGGTGGTGCGGGAGGGCCCCGGCGCGCTCACGATGCGCCGCGTGGCCGCCGAGCTCGCGGTGGGGACCCCCACGATCTACTGGCACGTCGGCAGCCGGGACGACCTCGTCGCCGCCATCGTCCGCACGCAGTCCGAGCGCCTCGCCGAGCGCCCGGTCGAAGGCACCACCGCCCGGGAACGGGTGCTGTCGGCCGCGCTGCACATCTACGCGGGGGCGATCGAGCACCGGGCCATCACCTCGCTGGCGCATCAGACCGGAACCGCCTCGCTGCTGCTCCACGATCTCGAAGCCGCGCTGGTGGCCGAGCTGGAGGCCGCGGGCCTCACCGGTGCGGCGTGCGCCGACGCCCTGGAGTCGATCCTGCTCGTGGTCACGGGTGCGCTGGTGCTGGCGCTGCACGATCCGTCCCGGGACCCCGAGGACTACCGCACCGACGTGCTCTGGGCCGGCTCCCCGGCACCCATCGCGCCGGACACCCGAGCCGCGCTGTGCGCCGGTCCCGACCTCGACGCCGTGGCGGCCGCCACCCTGCGCGCCGTCGTCGACCGACATGTCCCCGGAGGGCTGTGATGACCCGACCAGGTGAGATAGCGGGATGGCCCAAGCTGGTCGTCACCTACACCACCGACCCGGCCCAGGTCGCGGCCCTGCTGCCGCCCGGGCTCGAGCCGCGCGACCCCGTCGTCACCGTCGGCTTCTACTGTGTCCCGGTGCTCGACGAGCCCGAGCTCGGCGTGAGCGTCAAGGTCGAGGCCGCGTGGCGGGGCGTCGCCGGCCAGTACACCCTCGGCCTCGGCATCGACCAGGAGGCCGCCGTCCACATCAGCGGCGAGACCAACGGGCAGCCCAAGTTCCTCTGTGACATCGCGTACTTCCGCTTCGGCGACCGGGTCACGGCGCGCGCCAGCCACCAGGGCTACACCTTCGTCGAGTTCGAGGGCACGGTGACGGGCGAGGCCGCGCCCCGCGAGGGCGAGTTCGTCGAGCACGAGTGGTGGACCAAGTACTCGCGGGCCATCGGAGGCGCCGAGGGCGCCTACGACTTCCCGCCCCACGTCGTCGACGTGGCCACCACCTTCGAGCAGCGCCAGGTCGAGGACGTCGACGGCGAGCTCGTCCTGAGGGACAGTCCCTGGGACCCGATCGCCCGCTACCTCCCGCTGTGCGCACCGGGGCGGGCGCGGCTGGTCACGCACCAGCCCAAGGCTCGCCATGTCACCAACGCGGGGCCGCTCGACGCCGACGCGTTCTGGCCGTTCGTCGACGTCATCGGCGGGAGCCGCTGGCCCGGCCACCGCGGCGGACCGAAGGGAGCCGGCCATGGGCGCCACCACTGACCGGTACGCGGTGGTCTCGTCCGACTGCCACGGCGGGGCGAGCATCGGCGGGTACAAGCCCTTCCTGGCGTCGAAGTACCACGACGACTTCGACCGCTGGGCCGCCACGTTCGAGAACCCGTACCAGGACACGACCGGGGCCGACGCCGACCGCAACTGGAGCTCGGAGCGCCGGCTGCGGGAGATGGAGGCGGACGGCGTGGTGGCGGAGGTCATCTTCCCCAACACCATCCCGCCGTTCTTCCCCAAGGTGTCGCTCGTGCACCAGCCGCCGGGCGCCACCGACGGCGACCTCGAGCGGCGCTGGGCCGGGCTGCAGGCGCACAACCGCTGGCTGGCCGACTTCTGCAGCCAGGCCCCGGGCCGCCGGGCGGGGATCGCCCAGATCATGCTGCACGACGTCGAGGCGTCGGTGCACGAGATCGAGTGGGCCAAGGCCAACGGCCTCACCGGCGGTGTTCTCCTGCCCGGGGCGCCGCCCGGCTCGGGCGTCCCGCCGCTGTACGCCCCCGACTACGAGCCCATCTGGGACGTGTGCGAGGCCCTGGGCCTACCGGTCAACCACCACAGCGGCAGCGCGGTCCCCGACATGGGGCCCTACCCCTCGGCGCAGATGATGTTCCTGCTCGAGGTCACCTGGTGGGCCCACCGGACGCTGTGGCACCTCATCTACTCGGGGGTCATGGAGCGCCACCCCACCCTCCAGTTCGTGTTCACCGAGCAGGGCACGGCATGGATCCCCGAGGAGCTCACCCGCCTCGACTACTACCGGGGCCGGCTGGCGGGAACCTCCGGGGCGGGCGGCTCGCAGGAGGCCAAGTTCGGGGCCGGTGCCATCGAGCAGCTTTCGCTCTCGCCGTCGGAGTACTGGCGGCGCCAGTGCCACCTCGGGTCCAGCTTCATCCGGCGCCACGAGGTGGCGCTGCGCGACCGGGTCGGGGTCGACCGGATCATGTGGGGGAGCGACTTCCCGCACCTGGAGGGCTGCTGGCCGTTCTCCCGGCAGCACCTGCGAATGGCGTTCGCCGGCGTCCCCGAGGACGAGGTCCGGCTGATGGTCGGGCGCAACGCGGCTGACCTCTACGGCCTCGACTGGCCGCTCCTGGAACGGCTGGCCGACGAGCACGGCCCCACTCCGGCCGAGGTGGACGACCCGCTCGCGGCCGAGGACATCCCCGACGAGTCGCTGCGCTGCCCCGCGTTCGCCGCAGCCCGGTTCGGTCTGGCATGAGCGCTCCCGCCGCCCCCGCGACGTTCAACCCCCTGGAAGAGGGCTTCGTCGAGTGGCCCTACGACCAGTACCGCCGCCTGCGGGCCGAGGACCCCGTGCACCACTCCGAGCTGTTGCAGGGCTGGGTGGTCACCCGCTATGCGGACGTCGACGCCATCCTGCGTGATCCGTCGGTGTCGTCCGTCATCGACAACGCCGAGCCGACGCCCGCCACGCTCTCCGAGATCCAGCGGCGGGACGGGACCGCGCGGGGCGGGCGCACGCTCGTGCTCCTGGACGACCCCGACCACGCCCGGCTGCGCAAGCTGATCGCGCCGCCCTTCCGCCTGCGCTCCGTCGAGCGGCTGCGCGAGCTGGTCCAGGACCGGGTGCGGGCCCGGGTGGACGCCCTGGTCGCCGAGCACGGCGCCGGCAGGCCGGTGGAGCTCGACCTCATCGGCGAGTTCGCCTACCCGCTGCCCGTCGAGATCTTCTGCCAGATGCTCGGCATCCCCGAGGAGGACCACCCGGGCTTCCGGTACTGGGTGAACTGCATCGCCCGCAACCTCGACCCGGTCATGGACCCGGCCGAGCGCGACGAGCTGACGGCCGCCACCGAGGACATGTATGCGTTCCTCGAAGACCTGGTGGCGGCCAAGCGCGGGCGGGAGGACGACGACGTCCTCTCGGATCTGCTCCACGCCGCGGAGGACGGGCTGACCCACGAGGAGCTGCTCGCCCAGATCATGACCCTGTACGTCGCCGGCCACGAGCCGACCGCCGGCCTGGTCGGCAACGGCATGCGGGCGCTGTTCGACTTCCCCGACCAATGGGCCGGGCTGTGGGCCGACCGGTCGCGGCTGCACAACGCCCTGTCCGAGCTGCTGCGCTACGACGGGCCCAACCAGTTCGTTCGGCGCATCGCCCTGCGGGACATGACCTTCGCCACCCCGTCCGGCCCGGTCACCATCCCCGCCCACTCGGTGATCTACGCGTCGCCCGGCTCGGCCAACCGCGACGAAGCACGATGGGGCCCCACGGTCGACGACGTCGACATCTCCCGGGAGGACGCGGGCGCGCACCTCCAGTTCGGCGCCGGCGTCCACGCCTGCCTCGGCTCGCACCTGGCCCGGCTGCAGGCGGAGGAGATGTTCACCGCCATCGTCGAGCGCTTCGAGGACATCGAGCCGGCCGGCGAGCCCGTCTGGAGCACCCGCATGGTGATCCGGGGCCTGAACCGCCTCCCGGTGCACGCTCGCCTGCGCTGAACGTCGGGCTACGCCTTCTGGCCGTTGTAGGACTCCAGGATCGAGGCGGCGTGGTCCGGCACGTAGGTCTGGGTGTCCCGGGGCGGCCGTTCGTAGCCCTTCGACGCCGGCCGTCTCGGCAGCTTGAGCGGCACGCGGGTGACCTCGTGGTAGTCGATCGTGGTCAGCAGGTGGGCGAGCATGTTGATGCGGGCCCGACGCTTGTCCTCGCTCTCCACGACGTACCACCGGGCCTCGGGGATGTCGGTGTGGACCATCATCTGGTCCTTGGCGCGTGAGTAGTCCTCCCACCGCGTGATCGACTCGAGATCCATCGGCGACAGCTTCCACTGGCGCATCGGATCCTCCAGCCGCGACCGGAAGCGAGCCTCCTGCTCGGTGTCGCTCACGGAGAACCAGTACTTCCGTAGGAGCACCCCGTCCTCGACCAGCATCCGTTCGAAGATGGGGCACTGGTGCAGGAAGCGGTGGTACTCGTCGGCGGTGCAGAAGCCCATCACCTGCTCGACCCCCGCCCGGTTGTACCAGGACCGGTCGAACAAGACGATCTCGCCCGCCGCCGGCAGCTGGGAGACGTAACGCTGGAAGTACCACTGCGTGCGCTCGCGTTCGGTCGGGGCGGGGAGCGCGGCGATGCGGGCGACGCGGGGGTTGAGGTACTGCGCCACCCGCTTGATGGTGCTGCCCTTGCCCGCGGCATCCCGCCCCTCGAAGACCACCACCAGGCGATGCCCCTCGGCTCTCACCCACTCCTGGGCCTTCACCATCTCGGCCTGGAGCCGGAACAGCTCGCGTTCGTACGGTTTCTTCGGCATGCGGTCGCGTGCGGCGGCCACTTTCGCCCGGTTCGTGCGCTTGGCCATGGCCCCGAGCGTACGGCGGCCGAGGCGCGGCGGGCAGTGCTGTGCAAATATCCCGGGGACGCTCGGGGGCTGGAGGGTGGATGGCACAGACCGCGACGGGAACGGCGGGACTTCGTTCGGGCAATCCGGCGCTGAGCGAGAAGTTCGTCGACACCTATCTCGTCGAGGCCGCGCCCCGGCCGATGACCGTGGCGGGCGTCAGCTTCAAGACCTTGGTCCTGCTGGCCGTGCTCGTGGCCGGTGGGGCCTGGGGGTGGGCCTCGGCCGTCCAGCCCACGGGCGTCGACGCCGGGAGCGGGTACGCCAACACGACCGTGACCATCCCAGGTGGGTTCTGGCTGGCCAGCTTCGCCGCCTTCTTCCTCGGCATCTTCATCTCCGTGCAACCCCGGCGCGCGGCGTTGCTGGGGGTGCTCTACGCCGTGTGCGAGGGCTTCTGCCTCGGCGCCATCTCGGCGGCGTTCGACGCGCAGACCGAGGGCATCGTGGGTGCGGCCGTGCTCTCGACCGTGTGCGTGTTCGTCGTGGCACTGCTGCTGTACGTCACCCGCATCGTCAGGCCGACGCAGCGCATGGCGTTCGCGGTGATCGCCGGGATGGGCGGGCTCATCCTGTTGTACACGTTTGTCTGGGTGCTCTCGATCTTCGACTGGGCCTGGCTCTACAGCGACAGCTTCCGCACGGTCGGCATCGCGGTCACGCTGGTCGCCATCGTCCTGGCGGCGCTCAGCCTGGTGCTCGACTTCGGCACCATCGAGGCCGGTGTAGAGGCGGAGGCCCCGAAACAGCTCGAGTGGTACCTCGCCTTCTCCCTGATGGTCACGCTCGTCTGGCTGTACATCACCATCCTCAGGCTGCTCGCGCTGCTCTCCCGCAACCGCTGACCCGCGGCGGTCAACCCGCGGAGATGTCGACGTCCGCCGCCTTAGCGAGCAGGCTCAGCTCGTCGACGATGGCGTCGACGAGGTCCCAGAGGTCGGGCACGAGCTCGCGGCAGGCCACCAGGCCGAAGTCGAGCGAGTCGAGGTAGCTCTGCACGGTGATGTTGAGCCCCTGCCCGTCGACGATCGTCGACACCGGGTAGTAGTGCAGCATCTGCGCGCCGGCGGTGTAGAGCGGCTGGCGAGGCCCGGGCACGTTGGAGATCGTGACGTTCACCGGCGGCATGAAGCGGCTGGCGGTGAGCCGGACGGCCGTGCGCATGGCGCGGGCGAACACGGCCGGCGGCGGGAACTGGGCGAAGTCCGTGAGCGATTCGGCCGGCACGGCGTCGAACAGGTCCTTGGCGTCGACCATGGCCTCGTGGACCCGGGCGACCCGCAGCAGGGGATCGGGCTCGTCGGTCGGCAGGGTGGCGAAGATGGCCGACACCCGGTTGGTCCACTTCTCGACTTCGTCGCCGCTGCGGATCGAGACCGGGACCATGGCCACCAGCGGGATCTCGGGCAGCTCGTCGTGGTCCTCCAGCCACCGCCGCAGCCCGCCGGCGCACATGGCCATGACGACGTCGTTGACGGTGGCCCCGAGGGCGTTCTTGACCTCTTTCACCGCGCTCAGCGACGTGGAGCGGAAGGCGAACCGGCGGTGGGGCGTGATCGCGGCGTTGAACCGCAGCCGGGGCGCGGCCGTCGGGATCGACCCCTTGACCTCACCCTCCGGCGCCCGGGCCCGGCCGGCGTTGAGCACGGCGCCGAGCGGGCCGCGCAGCCCGGCCCGGGCCTGGTTGGCCGCGGAGACCAGGATGGGGTTGCGCAGCGCCATGCCGAGCTCTCGCATGGTGCGAACCCCGAGCAGCAGGGCGCGGCCCGGCTTGTGGAGGAGGTTCGTCGCGGCCCGGGCCAGCATCTCGCCGTCGCCCGGGACCCGTCGCACCGGCTCCACCGTCTCCGGCGCGGGCGGCAGCTCGTCCCCCGCGGGGTCGCCGTCGAGCATCAGCACCAGCAGCTCGGCCCCAGCCGCCCCGTCGATCGTGGCGTGGTGGACCTTGGTGAGGATGCCGAAGCGGCCGTCGGGCAGGCCCTCGATCACGTAGGTCTCCCACAGCGGCCGGCTGCGGTCGAGCGGACGCCCGACGATCCGGGCCACGACCTCGGCGATCTGGTCGTCGCGCCCGGGCGGGGGCACGCCGCTGTGGCGGACGTGGAAGTCGAGGTCGAAGGCCGGATCCTCGATCCAGTAGGGGTGGTCCAGGCCGAGCGGAACCTCACGCAGGCGGCGCCGCAGCGGTTCGAGCAGGTGGAGCCGGCGCTCGATCTGCGCTCGCCAGGCCGTGTACGGGTCGTAGTCGGGGTCGTCCTCGGGCCGGGCGTAGATCGACAGGCTGGAGACATGGCCGAACTGCGCACCCGTCTCCACGTAGAGGAACGAGGCGTCGAGGCCGGACAGCTGCTTCATGGTCGCCCTCCCGCCGCGGGCGCACCGCGACCCCTGCACTCTGCCACTACGACGGCGTCCCCGCTCGGTTGGCGCTCGCGGCGGTACCGTGGGTGGCCGATGAGCACCGCAGGCCCACACCGGATGCGCCGTCCCAACCGGCTGCTGCTGGCGGCCGAGGGGCCGCGGGCCCTCGGCGAGCTGGTCCTGCTCCAGGCGGCCCGGCCCCTGCTGGCGGGCGCGCCCCGAGGCGACGGCCACCCGGTGCTGGTGCTGCCCGGGTTGGGGGCGGACGACAGCTCGACCATCCCGCTACGCCGGTACCTGCGCCGCCTCGGCTACCAGGTCCACGGCTGGCGGCAGGGGGTCAACGTCCCGTCGCCGGAGATGATCGACCGACTGCGCCGGCGCCTGGCGGACCTGCGGTCGCGGGACCCGCGGCCCATGAGCATCGTCGGCTGGAGCCTGGGCGGGATCTACGCCCGGGGGATCGCCCGCATCTCCCCGGACGCGGTGCGAGCGGTCGTGACCCTCGGGAGTCCGTTCCGCTCGATGCCCGGGCACGAGAGCCACGCGGCGCCGTTCGCTCGCCTCTGGGGCGGGAGCACCCCCGAATCCGCTCGCCTCGGCGACGACCGGCCGCTGCCGGTGCCGTCGACCTCGGTGTTCAGCCGCAGCGACGGCATCGTGCCCTGGCGGGCCTGCCTGAACGCCACCAGCGGGCCGCACGAGACCATCGAGGTGCTGGGCAGCCACTGCGGCCTGGGCCACCATCCCGCCGTCCTGTTCGTGGTGGCCGACCGTCTCGCCCAGCCCTCCGGCCACTGGCACCGGATGCGCATCCCCGCCCCACTACGCCCCTTCGTCCGCCACCACACCGCGGACGTCGCCGGCGCCTCGGCTTGACGCTGGGACCGAGGCGGTCTCTCGCCGACAACTCCACGCGGGTCCGGCGAGCCGACGGCCTACCGTGGGCAGATGACCGAGGCGCAGTGGGTCCAGGCTCTGGCCGACAAGACCACGCGCCTGGACGCCATGCGCGCCCTGGTGGGCGGCGTCACCAGTACGGAGCTGAAGTCGGTCAGGGTGAGCAACACCGTGCTGCGGGCGCTCAGCGACGGCGTCACCGACTCCGATCCGCGGGTCCGGTGGTGGTCCATCCAGCTCCTCGACCACGTCGCCGACCCGCGGGCCGTTCAGGCCATCGTCCCGGCCCTGGACGATCCCGTCCCTCGGGTGCGGCGCAACGCCGCGCACGCTCTGGGCTGCGTGAACTGCAAGCCGGCATGGGACGGTCGGCTTCCCTCGGACGCCCACGCGACGCTGGCCGCGCTGGCGGCGAGCGATCCGAACGCCAAGGTGCGACGCGTGGCCCAGTGGGCACTGGCCTGCCGCGCCGCCGCCTCGCGCGCCTAGCCACACGGTCCAAGGTGCCCGAGCTGATCGTCATCGTCGGACCGATCGCGTCGGGGAAGAGCACGGTCCCTTCTTCGCGTCCGAGGAGGACCAGGCGGTGCTCCACGCAG
>JBKPRV010000114.1:0-9663 GCA_046734715.1 Actinomycetota bacterium
AAAGGATCTCGTCGGTGCGGTCCGCCAGGACCGTGGTTGCCTGGCTCAGGACGTCCTGGGCGCGGTAGAGGTGGACCTGCCAGCCGCGGGCGCACGCGAGGTCGGAGAGCACCTGGCGGTACATGATGGCGTCGGCACGGGCTTCGTACGGTGACCGGCGTTGGACCGCGATGTCGTCGGGGAAGTCGGGAGGCCAGGTTCGCAGCGACATCGAGACGACAGGCTCGGGTAGCGCGGCGGCGAGGTCGTCGAGCGCGGCCGACGCGGCCCGGGCGATCGAGGCGCGGACCGTGGACACCAACGCGGCGGTGGCGGCGACGTCCAGGCGGTGGCTGTCGTAGTGGATCGGGGCGGCCGTGACGCCGGGCTCGACCAGCCCGAGGCGGCGGCGGTCCACGACCTCGTGGTCGGCCGACGCCGTGACCGCGACCGCCCAGCCGAAGTGATCGGCGATCCCCAGCCGCAGGGTCATCCCACGCCCCTGCGGACCACCCAGCGGGTCTTGCCGATCTGGCGGGTGCGCTCGAAGCCCTGGCGCTCGAACATGGCGATGGTGCCGTTGTGGATGAAGGAACCCTGCACCTTCCGCCCGTCCATGTCGTCGGGATAGCTCTCGACCGTCCCACCTCCGAGCCGCGAGATCTCGATGAGCGCTCCGGCCAGGGCGGTGGCCGCGATGCCCTCGCCGCGCCGGCCGCGATCGGAGAAGAAGCAGGTGATCCGCCAGTCCGGCAGCGTGTCGAGGCCGTCGAGGTAGGCCCGCCGGTTCTTGATGCGGGGCAGCTCGTCGGGCTCCCCGAACTGGCACCAGCCGACGCAGGTGGCGCCGTCGTAGACCAGCGCCGCGTGCGCTCCGCCCGAGCGGACCCGCAGCTCCTTGTCGGCGCGATTCTGGGCCGGGGTCCGGTGCCGCCCGATCCCCTCGGGGTGGAAGGACATGCACCAGCACCCACCCCACACGCCGTTGTGCGCCTCGACCAAGCGCGCGAAGTCGGGCCACGTGTCGGCGTCCAGCGGCCTCGTGGTGTAGTTCACGGCGTCAGCCATCAGGCGGCGAGCACCAGCAGGCGGATGGTGGTGTCGTGGGGGAGCGGACCATCGGCGTCGAGGTAGGCCTCGGTGACCCGGCGGATGCCCTCGGCGATCTCGTCGTCGTGGAGCGGGCGGAGGGCAGAGTCGACGTGGCGCAGGCTCCGGACCTTGGTGACCCAGTCCGCCAGCGCGGGCCGCCACGGCTCGACCACGTCGTGGACGCCGGTGACGGTGAAGCCCGCAGCCTCGAACGCGGCTGTGATCGACCTGGTGGTCGGGAAGGTCGCGGCCGAGCGCTCGACGCCGGGGAAGTAGCGGAACATCCCGGTGGCGGCCATGTCGCCGAAGAAGCCGCGGATCAGGACGCGGCCGCCGCGGCGCACCACCCGGCGCAGCTCGGCCACCGCCGCCGGGCGGTCGTCGCACTGGTGGATCACGGTGGACAGCCAGGCCAGGTCGACCGAGCCCGAGCGCAGGGGGAGTGCCTCGGCGCGGCCGCCGACGTAGGGCCAGCGGGGGATGACGCCCGCGGCGCGGGCCTCGCCCCGCATGGCAGGCGACGGCTCGACCGCCACCACCGGGGCCGCGAACCAGTCCGCCAGCGGGGCGACGAAGCCGCCGGGGCCCGCGCCCAGGTCGAGCACCAGGGCCGGGTGCGGGAGCCCGGCCCGGGCGACGGCGGCCGACCACGGGGCCAGGATCCCCGGGGGCAGCGTGCGGGCGGCGCGGTAGGTCCCGGCCGACTCCGTGTAGTCGACGCGTGCCATGACTGAACGGTAGCCACGGCAGAATGGGAGCATGGCCTCCGACGCACCGGCCGAACGACCTATCTTCCTCTACGACGGCGACTGCGCCTTCTGCACCAGCCTGGCCCACTTCATCGAGCGGCGGATCCCCACGTCGGCGGAGGTGTCGCCCTGGCAGTTCGCGGATCTCGACCTCTTGGGCGTGTCCCAGCAGCAGGCCGAGGAGGCGGTGCTGTGGATCGCGGACGGCGAGCCCGTGGCCGCGGGCCCCGACGCCATCTCGCGGCTCCTGGAGGACGCCGGGTCGCTCTGGGGCGGCCTCGGCTGGTTCCTCGGCCGCGAGCCGGTGGGCTGGGTCGCCTGGCCGATGTACCGCTGGATCTCCCGCCACCGGCACCAGATGCCGGGCGGCGCCGCCGAGTGCTCGCTGCCCCAGTCCCAGCGGGACGCGCGGCGCAACAACTAGGCGTGATCTGATCGTTCGGCATGATTCAGGGCATACTTGAAGCTCGTGGGACCGCCGCCCCATCTCACCAGGACCACCGCGCCCCCATGTGAGCAGGCGCGGGGTCACGTACACGCGTCGCTGCCCTGCACGCCGTGCTCGGTCCTGCTGCCCCGGCGATACCTCATGGTGCTGCTCGGGGCCGTGCTCACGGGCTTGGCCGTGGCCGCGGCGCTCAACGGCGGGGCGCTGCTGCTGGTGTGGGACTTGCCGATCCAGCGCGGCGTCGAGGCCCACCGCACCAGCGGTCTCGACGAGCTGTTCCTGACCTTCTCGCGCCTGGGCTCGACCGTGTTCGTGCTGCTGGTGGGCACCATCCTCGCCGCCGTGACCTGGCGCCGCTGCCGGGCGGTGGGTGTGGCCCTGCTCGTGGCCACCTTCAGCCGCCCGCTGCTGGAGACGGCCATCAAGCTGCTGATCAGTCGCGACCGGCCCGACTTCGACCGGCTGGTGCAGGGCACCGGCTACTCGTTCCCGAGCGGTCACGTCATGGCCGCGGTGGCCCTGTGGGGCCTGATGCCCCTGGTGGTGTCGCTGTACACCAACCGGCGCTGGCTGTGGTGGGCCTCGGTGGTGGTGTCGGGCGGGCTCATCCTGGGCATCGCCGCCAGCCGCGTCTACCTGGGTGTCCACTGGTTCTCGGACGTGACCGCCGGCCTCATCGTGGGCACGTTCTTCCTGCTCGGGGTCGAGACCGTCCTGGCGCGCCAGCACGCCCGCTACCCCTGCGGCCAGGTGTCCGGCACCTCCAGCCCGGCGGAGACCGGCAAGTGGTCGGACAACCTCGCAAAGTCCTCGAACCCCTCGTCGCCGGGGCGGGGCACCGAGGCGCTCGTCACCTCCGCGCCATCGGACACGTAGACGTAGTCGATCCGCCGGTTGGGCGGCCTGGTGGTGCCGGGCGTCCAGCCGTGCCAGTTGGTGTAGCCGGGGTACGGGTCCTCGGACGCGCCCGGCCGGACCTGCCAGGCATCCTGTAGTCCCGCGGCCTCCATCGGGCCATGCAGCGGCCCGTCGGGGCTCTCGTTGAGGTCGCCCGCCACCCCCACCGGACCGGGGTAGCCGGTCACCTTGCGGAGCACGGACACCGCCTCGGCGTGGCGCAGCTCCACGGCCGAGTGCGGGCTGAGGTGCAGGTTGAGGAGCAGCAGCGGGCGGAGGGGCTCGGACGGCCGCGTCACGTAGGCGGTGACGATGATGCGGCGCCGCCAGCTCCAGACCTTCCAGGGGAACGACAGCGCCCGGGCGCGGCTGGGGACCTCGCTGGTCATGCCGAACACCGCCATGCCCTCCGCCCAGGTGTTGAGGGGCCAGTGCTTGAAGTGCCAGCGGTGGGATTGGGGGTGGAGGGAGCGGGCCAGGGCCCGAGCCTGGTTCCACTGCACTTCCTGGAGCAGGACCACGTCGGCGCCCGCGCCGCGGATGTGGCCCGAGACCGCCTCGACGTCGATGCCCTTGCTGCCCTTCAGGTTCCAGGTCAGGACCGTCAGGTGCACCGGGCGACGCTACCGCGCGTAGAACAGGCGGCCATGGACCTCGAGGCGTTCCAGCGGCTCATGGCCGACACATACGGCGAGCGGGACCGGGCACGGGGTGTGCCCGCCACGGTGGCGTGGCTGACCGAGGAGCTGGGGGAGCTGGCGCAGGCGGTGCGCAAGCACGACCGGGAGGCTCAGCTCCACGAGCTGGGCGACGTCCTGGCCTGGCTGGCGTCACTCGCCGACCAGCTGGGCCTCGACCTGGCCGAGGCCGCCAACCGATACGCGCAGGGCTGTCCCCGCTGCGGCGCCCGCCCCTGCGAGTGCCCGGCTTAGCCGGCGGCGATCAGGAGCTCGGCGATCTGGACGGCGTTGAGGGCGGCGCCCTTGCGCAGGTTGTCGTTGGACACGAACAGCGACAGGCCGTGGTCGACGGTCGGGTCGCGGCGGATGCGGCCCACGTAGGCCGGATCGGCACCCGCGGCCATCAGGGCGGTGGGGATCTCGGTGACGACGACGCCGGGGGCGGCCTGGAGCACCTCGGTGGCCTCCTCGGGCGAGATGTCCCGCTCGAAGTGGGCGTTGATCGACAGCGAGTGCCCGGTGAAGACGCCGACCCGCACGCAGGTGGGGACGACCGGCAGGTCGGGGATCTCGAGGATCTTGCGGGTCTCGTTCCGCAGCTTCTGCTCCTCGTTGGTCTCGCCCGAGCCGTCTTCGACCATCGAGCCGGCCATCGGCACCACGTTGAACGCCATCGGCGCCGGGAACACGGAGGGCGTGCCCATGTCCACCGCCCGGCCGTCGAACGTGAGGGCGGCGGCGCCGTCGGCCACCTTGCGGACCTGCTCGTCCATCTCGGCCACGCCCGCGAGCCCGGCGCCGGAGATCGACTGGTAGGTGCTGATCACCAGCTTGCGCAGGCCGGCCGCCCGGTGCAGCGGGCCGAGCACCGGCATCGCCGCCATGGTGGTGCAGTTGGGGTTGGCGATGATGCCCTTGGGCCGGTCGGCGAGGGTGTGCGGGTTGACCTCGGACACCACCAGCGGCACGTCCGGGTGCATGCGCCACGCCGACGAGTTGTCGATCACGGTGGCGCCGGCCGCCGCGAACCGGGGCGCCAGCTCCCGCGAGGCCGAGGCCCCCACCGAGAACAGCGCGATGTCGAGGCCGGAGTAGTCGGCCGTCTCGGCGTCCTCGACGGTGACCTCGCCGTCGCGCCACGGCAGCGTGCGCCCGGCCGAGCGGGCCGAAGCGAAGTACCTGATGGAGGCGACCGGGAAGTCCCGCTCGGCGAGCACGTCCCGCATGACGCCGCCGACCTGACCGGTGGCGCCCACGACGCCCACATGCACGGAAGACATGGCCCAAAGGCTACGGGCGCCCCCCGCACCGACCCAACCGAGTTGCCCCAACCGGGCTGGCCAAGCGAGGTGGCCGACAGCCGACACTCTTCTTGACGATCATCGAAACTCATGTGAGCCTCGGGCGGTGACCGGTGGCGCGGGGTTGGACGCTCTGTTCCGGCCGTCGAGCATCGCGGTGATCGGGGCTTCGGCCACGAGCGGCAAGGCCGGCAACGCCATGGTGCGGTCGTTGCTCGGGTTCCGGGGATGGCTCCACCTGGTCAATCCCCGGGGCGGCGAGATCGAGGGGCAGCCGGCGGTGCCGTCGCTGGCGGCGATCGCCAGACCGGTGGACCTGGCGGTGCTGGTCATCCGGGCCGAGGCCGTGCCCGCAGCGTTGGAGGAGTGCGGGCGAGCGGGGGTGCGGGCGGCCGTCATCTGCTCCGGCGGGTTCGCGGAATCCGAGCCGGACGGCGAGCGCACCAACGGGCAGGGCGGGGGGAGATCGTTGCAGGACGAGGCGCTGGCCGTGGCGCGTCGCCATGGGATCCGGTTGCTGGGCCCCAACACGTCCGGGTTCATGAACCCGCTCGACGGCGTGCTGGCCAACTTCGTGCCCGACGTGACCCTGCTGGAGCCGGGGCCGCTGGCCATGGTGGCGTCGAGCGGTGGGGTCAACCTGGCCGCCTGCTTCGCGGCCGCGGCCGACGGGTTGGGGGTGCGGCTCGGCGTCGGGCTGGGGAACGCGGCGGACGTAGGTTTCTCCGACGTGCTGGCGTACCTGGCGGCCGACGACGCGACGCGGGCCGTCGGCGTCCAGCTCGAAGGGGTGGACGACGGGCGGGAGCTGGTGGCGGCGGTGGCCGAGCTGGCGGCGGTCAAGCCGGTGGTGGCGCTGAAGGCGGGCCGTTCCGACGTGAGCGCCTTCGCCCGGTCCCACACGGGGAGGGTGCTGGGCGACTTCGAGCTGGGGCGGGCCGCGCTGCGCCAGGCCGGAGCGGTGGTGGTGGACGACCTGGGCGAGCTGATCGACGCCCTCCGAGCCCTGTGCGCCCGCCGCGTGCGACCCCGGGCGGCCCCGGGGGTCGGCGTCGTCACCGCTCAGGCCGGGCCGGGGATCCTGATGGCGGACGTGTTGCGGGCACGAGGCGTCTCCATTCCCGCGCTAGAGGAGGTCACGGTGAAGGGCCTCGGCCGCTTGCTGCCCCCGCTCACGTGGCAGCGCAACCCGGTGGACACCGGGCGGCCGCAGGAGACGTTCGGGGCGGTGCTGGCCGAGGTGGCCGGGGATCCCCACGTGGACGCCCTGCTGGTCTACGCCCTGGAGGAGGGCGACGCCGTCGATCCCGAGGCCGCGCTGCGCACGCCCGGGGTGGCGGGCGCGCTGCCCGTCGTGTTCGGCTCGGGCGGACCGGCCGGCGCGCTCGACGAGCGCCAGCGGTCCCTGGCGGCGGTGGCAGTCCCCTTGTACCGCACGCCGGAGCGGGCGGCGCGGGCCATGGGGGCCCTGGTGGACGACGGGCGGGCCCAGCACCGGCTGGCCACCGCTCGGCCCCGGCCGGCCGCGCCGCTGCCGCCCGAGGTGACCCAGCTGCTCGACTCGGGGCCGCCCGACGAGCACACGGCCAAGGCCGTGCTCGACGCGCTGGGTGTCCCCACGCCCGAGCGCCGGGTGTGCCCCGACCGGGCCACGGCGCACGCGGCGCTGGCCGAGCTGGGAGGGCCGGTGGTGGTCAAGGTGCTCGACCCCCGCGTCGCCCACAAGCTGGCCGCCGGCGGGGTCCACCTGGGCGTGCACGGCCGCACCGCCCTCGACGCCGCCCTGGACGCAATCGACGCCATCCCGGACCACGGCACGGCCGGCTACCTGGTGGAGGCCCAGGCCGCGCCGGGCCCCGAGCTGCTGGTCGGAGGGTTCCGCGACCCGGCCTTCGGGCCCGTGGTGGCGGTGGGACCGGGGGGCAGCAACGTCGAGCGGCTCGGGCCACCGGCCTTGCGGCTGGCGCCGCTGTCCGTCCCCGACGTGGACGAGATGCTGGCCGGGCTCGACCTCGGGCTCGTCGGTGACGACGGCTCGGCGCTCGCGCACGTCCTGCTGGCGGTCAGCGACCTGCTGATGGGCGCACCGCAGGTGGCGGAGATCGACGTGAACCCAGTTCGGCTCACTCCCAGCGGCCCCTGGGCCCTGGACGCCCTAGTGGTGCTGGACCGGTGACGCTGCCGGTGCGAGCCCATCACGTGGGCAGCCTGTTGCGCCCGGCGAGCCTGCGGGCCGCCTACCGGCGCCATCGCCGGGGCGAGATCGGCGACCACGAGTTCCGCGAGGCCCAGGACGAGGCCATCCGCGACGCGGTGGCCATGCAGGAGCATCTGGGCCTGCGGGTGGTCACCGACGGCGAGCTCCGGCGGACGTCGTACTGGTCCGCGTTCGTGGCGGCGGTCGACGGGCTGGAGGTGGACACGTCCCGCTTCAAGTTCACCTACGGCACCGGGGACCGCCTGGCCTTCGCCGCGCCCCACGCCACCGGCGCCCTCCGGCGCTGGGGCGCCATCGCCGGCGCCGAGCTGGACTTCCTCACCGAGGTGGCGTCCCCGGCATCGTCCCAGCCCAAGGTCACGCTGCCGTCGCCGTCCACCCTGCAGTTCGGGCACGGGCCGGTCCCGCGACGGTACTCGTCGCCTCAGGACTTCTTCACCGAGCTCGCCGGCATCTACCGGGCGGAGATCGCCGACCTGGCCGCCCGCGGCGCCACCCTGGTGCAGCTGGACGAGGCGGCCCTGGCCATGCTGTGCGACCCGAGCGTGCGGCGCCGGGTCGAGGCTGCGGGCGAGGTGCCGGGCCAGCTGGTGGACGACTACGTGGCCGCCATCGCCGCGGCCGGCGCCGAGCGCCCCGCGGGCGTCGCTCTCGCGCTGCACGTCTGCCGGGGCAACTTCAAGGGTCGTTGGATGGCGTCGGGGGGTTACGAGCCCGTGGCCGAGGCCCTGTTCGGTGGCTCGGGCGCCGACATGCTGCTCCTCGAGTTCGACTCGGCCCGGGCCGGTGGGTTCGAGCCTCTGCGCCATGTGCCCGCGACCTTGTCGGTGGTGCTGGGGCTGATCAGCTCCAAGACCCCCGAGCTCGAGTGCCGGGACGAGCTGCTGCGGCGCATCGAGGAGGCGTGCCGCTACGTCGACGTCGAGCGCCTCGCGCTCTCGCCCCAGTGCGGCTTCGCCAGCACCGCCGGCGGCAACCCCCTCAGCGAGGACGACCAGCGGCGCAAGCTCGCCCTCGTCGTGGACGTGTGCAACGAGGTGTGGGGCGGCCCTTAGGCCTTGCCGGTCGCCCGGCGGGTGACGCTGCGGGTGGTGAAGTGACGGGCGTGGCGGGCCAGCTCGGGCACGTGCTCGGCCACGATCTGCTGGAACCGCAGTTCGGCCAGCGGCCCCAGGGCGTCGTACACGTCGGCGAAGATGGCCTGGGCCTCGCGGCGGGGCCAGCCGCCGGGCAGGGCGTCCTCGGGCAGCTCGGGGTCGAGGTTGGGGAACTGGCGCCACACGTCCATGACCTGGGTGCGGGCCACCAGCGCCTCCGCCGCCCCGACGTTCCCGGTCTGCACCCGGGCGAGCAGCGGCCCGAACTCGACCACGAAGGCGTCGTAGCTGGCCCGCAGCTCGTCGAGGTCCCAGGCGCTGAGCGGATCGCCACCGGCGTCGCCGTGCACCGCGCGGGACACGAGCACGGTGGACGTGGCCACGTCGAGGTCCACCAGGACCTCGGCCGCCTCACTGGCGTGGGCCCGGGGCGAGACCCACACGCCGTCGTAGAGCGGGGCGAACCCGAGCCAGCGCAGCCGGGTGCGCAGGACGTGGCGCACGTCGCGCTGGTCCTCGGGCACCGAGAAGATGACGACCACCCACGACCCGTCCCACGGCCCGTGGTCGAGGCCGAAGTTGATGATGCGGTGCAGGCCTTGGTTGAGCACCTCGGCCGCCCGTGGCGTCAGGCCGTAGTAGGTGCGACGACCGACGCGGGAGGAGTCGAGCAGACCGCGGCGGGCCAGGCGGCTCAGCGCGGCACGCGCGCTCGTGGAGGTGATGTCGAACTCCCCGGCCAAGGCCACCAGCGCGGAGGACGGCAGGTGCTCCTGGCGGCCGAACCAGTAGTCGCCGAAGAGGGTGACGATGAGATGCTGGGGGTTGGCGCCGGTCTGGACGCGCGGCAGATTGACGTCGGCGAGATCGGTCGCGGTCATCGCCGAAACAGAGTACCGAGCAGTCACCGTCCGATTGTTCCAACGTCGACCGACAGCGAAAGTGTCACTTGGAGGTGACGCCGATGCCGCAGGAGACTCCGTCAGGCGCCCAGGACGAGGTGGCGCTCAAGCAGCTGTACAGCGACTTCGCCGCCCAGGGCCTGATGCCCCTCTGGACCCAGCGGGCCGGGCTCATGCCGCGGTCGCCCGAGCCCGCCGCGGTGCCCCACCACTGGCCGTGGGCCGACGTGCACCCGCTCGCGGCCCGGGCCGGCGGGCTCGTGCCGGTGGGCCGCGGCGGCGAGCGCCGCGCCATCGCGT
>JBKPRV010000115.1:0-19250 GCA_046734715.1 Actinomycetota bacterium
GGCGGCGCCGGCTGCGGCCGCGGGCTATGCCGAGGGTGATCGCCAGTGCGATGCCGGTGACGATCCCGGAGCCGGCCAGGATCATGCCGCCGATCACGCCGCCGAAGATGCCGGCGACGGCGTGGGCGCTCACGTCGCCCATGCCCGGGCCCACCGCGATGGTGGAGCCGGGGGCGCCGGCCGCGGCGATCCGGAACGTGCCGGGCTGGTCGGCCCGGAAGGTGTAGATCCCGCGTCCTTCGTGCGAGCCCTGGTCGTAGGAGACGAAGGTGCCATACGTGTCGATGTCGACCGCTTCGCCGGTCGGGTCGGCTACCACCACGTCGGGCGGGCCGATCGGTCCGCCGGAGTCCGATGCTCCCGGGAACTCCTGGTAGATCGAGTAGCCGCCGGGATCGTCGATCGTCACCTCGAGGACTCCGGGGACCGAGGCGCGGTCGAACGAGCGGACCGACTCCAGCGCGTCGTCGACGCCCTTGGCCGCCACCGCCAGTCCAGCGAGGATCCCGCCGAGTGCGATCCCGGCCGCGGCTGCGTACCACCAGCCTGACGGCCGCACCCTCCGGTCGTAGACGGATCCTGACACCGGAGTCAGTGTGCTCAGTCCGGGGCGGGGCGCGCATGGGGGACATCCCCTGCGCTGACCCCCAGCCGCGCCGCGGCCAGCTCCAACCGGTCGTCGGGCTGGACGGCGGCGATCCGCACGTGCCCCGAGCCCGCGGGCCCGTAGAACTCGCCGGGTGAGGTCACCACCCCGGCTTCGACGGCCAGGCGCTTGGCCAGGCCCCACGCATCCCCGCCCGGGGCGGGCGCCCACAGGTAGAAGGCGCCGGCGGGCAGGGGGCACACGACATCGAGGGCGCCCAGCATGGTGGCCAGCAGGGACAGGCGCCGCTGGTAGACCGCGCGCTGCTGGTCGACGTGGGCATCGTCGGCGAACGCGGCCGCCGCGGCGGCCTGCACCGGGCCGGGGACCATGAAGCCGGCGTGCTTGCGGACCTCGGACAGGTAGTGCACGAGATCGGGATCGCCGGCGTAGAAGCCGGCGCGGGCGCCCGCGAGGTTGGAGCGCTTGGACAGGGAGTGCACCGCCAGCACGCCCTCCACGCCGTCCGACACGATCGTGCGGGGCGGCCCCTGCCAGGTGAACTCGATGTAGCACTCGTCCGACAGCACCGGGACGCCGCGCTCCCGGCCCCAGCCGGCCGCGGCGGACAGGTCGGTCAGGTCACCCGTCGGGTTCCCGGGGCTGTTGACCCACAGGCACAGCGCACGGGCGGCGTCCGCGGGGTCGATGGCAGCCAGTGACGCGTACGGGACGGCCCGGCAGCCCGCCAGGGTGGCGCCCATGGCGTAGGACGGATAGCTGATCTCCGGGTACAGGACCGTGTCCCGCCCTGGGGTGCGCAGCCGCAGCCAGTGGGGGACGCCGGCCACGAACTCCTTGGTCCCGACGCAGGCGGCCACGTGCTCGGGATCGACCGTGACGCCGAAGCGGCGCTCGAGCCAGCGGGCTGCCGCCGTGCGGAACGCGGCGGTGCCGACCGACGGCGGATAGCCCCGCTCCGTGCCCGACCCCGCCAGCGCCTCCAGCACCACGGCCGGCGGCGGGTCGCAGGGCGTGCCGATCGACAGGTCGACGGCGCCGCCCGGCAGCGCCTCGGCCACACGGACCAGCTCGGTGAGCCGGTCATAGGGATACGGCGGCGGCACGAAGCCTTCCGGTTCGCTCACGGACACCTCGCTCAGGGAACGACGAACTCGCGGAACCGCCCGACCGTAACGTCGTCGAAGCGCCCGCGGATGTGCATGCCACCCTCGCCGGGCGACTCGCCCAGCACCTCGCCTGCCCGGTGGGCCGCGGCCAGCACGTCGCCCCGCTCGTAGGGGATCACCAGCTCCACCACAGGGGTCAGCGAGCGCAGCCGGTCGCCGATGGTGGCGAGCAGCCGCTCGACGCCGTCGCCGGTGGTGGCGCTCAGCGCCACCGACCCCTCGTACGCCTCGACCAGGCGCTCGGCCTCGGCCGGGGCGAGGTCGGACTTGTTGAAGGCGAGCAGCTCGGGCACCTGCTCGGCGCCGATATCGCCCAGCACCTCCCGCACCGCCCGGATGTTGCCCGTCACGTCCGGGGCGCCGGAGTCGACCACGTGGACCAGTAGGTCGGCATCGACCGCCACGTCGAGGGTGGACTTGAACGCCTCCACCAGCTGGTGGGGCAGCTTGCGGATGAAGCCGACGGTGTCGGTGACCAGCACGCGCTCGCCCCCGGGCAGCGACAGGCGGCGGGTGGTGGCGTCGAGCGTGGCGAACAGTCGGTCCTCGACCAGCACGCCGGCATCGGTCAAGCGGTTGAGCAGGGTGGATTTGCCCGCGTTGGTGTAGCCGACGATCACCACTCGATGGAGGTGGCCCCGCCGCGATGCCTTGCGCTGTGTCGCGCGATGGCGTTCGATCTCGCGCAGGTCGGCTTCCAGCTTGTGGATGCGACGCACGATGCGCCGGCGGTCCACCTCGAGCTGGGTCTCGCCCGGGCCACGGCTGCCGATGCGGGCCCCGCCCGCGGCCGACATGCCGCCCGCCTGCTGCGACAGCGCGCCCGCCTGGCGCCGCAGCCGGGGCAGGCGGTAGCGCAGCTGGGCCAGCTCGACCTGGGCCTTGCCCTCCTGGCTGTGGGCGTTCTGGGCGAAGATGTCGAGGATCACCGCGGTGCGGTCGATGGCGGTGCGCCCGAGCAGGCGCTCGAGGTTGTACTGCTGGGCCGGGGTCAGCTCGTTGTCGAACACCACGGTGTCGCAGTCGGTGGCCTCGGCGACCTCGCGCAGCTCCTCCGCCTTGCCCTTGCCCACGTAGGTGGGCGGATCGGGCGAGTCGCGGCGCTGGGTCACCCGGGCCACCTCGTCGGCGCCGGCGGTGTCGACGAGCAGTGCCAGCTCGTCGAGTGAGATTTCGGTCTCCTCCACCGTGTCCGGCCGCACGGTGACCCCGACGAGGACGATCTTCTCCCGGAAAGTCCGTTCGATCAGCGCCAAGGGGACTCCCCCAGCTCGACGGCGCCGATGTAGGTGGCCGGCCCGCGCAACACCACGTCGCGGGCGTCGGGGCCCAGCGTGACGACAGCGTCGCCGCCGGGCATCGCCACCGGGACCGGGTCGTCGACCAGGCCCCAGGCCCGTGCCGCGGCCGCCGACGCGCAGGCGCCCGTGCCGCACGCCTGGGTGAGCCCGACGCCGCGCTCGTAGCTGCGGATGGCGATGCCGGGCGCCGCCGTGGTGAGCAGGTGCACGTTGGCCCCGCCGGACACCTTGGCGTTCACGGCCTCGCCCAGGGCCACCAGGTCGAACTCGTCGGGCAGCGGACCGGGCCGGGCCGGCCCCACCTCCAGCACGATGTGGGGGTTGCCGGTGTCGACCCGCAGGCCGCGGGTCAGGGGGCCTTCGACCCACTCGGACGCATCGCCCTGCACCGTGGCCGGTCCCATCGCCACCGACAGATCGAGCGTCGCCGGGCCCACGGCCTGGCCGATGGTCACGGTGCGCAACCCTGCATCGGTGGCGATGACGACCTTGTCGCGCTCCCCCACCCCCGGCCAGCCCAGCACCAGCGCCTGGGCCAGGCAGCGAATGCCGTTGCCGCTCATCTCCGCCGGCGAGCCGTCGGCATTCCGCAGCTCCATGCGGACGCGCGCCGGCCCCTCGCCGGTGGCGGGCGTCGCCCGGATCACGCCGTCGGCACCGATGCCGGTGCGGCGGGCGCACAGGGCGCGCGCCACCTCCGCGTCGAGGGGGCGGGAGGCGTCTGGGTCGAGCAGGACGAGGAAGTCGTTGCCCAGCCCATGGTGCTTGGTCAGACGCATGGCGGCGTCCAGTCTGCCCGACGGCGACCCCGCGGCGGCGCGGTTTAACCCGGGACCGGCCCCAGCTCCTCCAGCTCCGCCCGCACGCCCGGGAGCAGGGTGAGAGGGTCGTCCAGGGCGTGGAGCCAGCGGATCCGGGGGTCGCGCCTGAACCACGAGTGCTGGCGGCGGGCGAACCGGCGGGTGCGGCGGACCGCCAGCTCGAGCGATTCG
This sequence comes from Actinomycetota bacterium, assembly GCA_046734715.1. Classification (GTDB taxonomy): domain Bacteria; phylum Actinomycetota; class Acidimicrobiia; order Acidimicrobiales; family VFJN01; genus ZC4RG19. Next base: position 4,070 of record JBKPRV010000115.1, read on the forward strand.
TCGAGCGGGACTCCCGCGGTCAGATGCTCGATCAGCTCCGCGTAGCCCAGCGCTTGGCGAGCCGTACGGGACATCCCTGCCGGCGCGGCGAGCAGCGCCTCCGTCTCGGCCAGGAACCCGTCCGCCATCTGCTGGTGGTAGCGGGCCTCCACCCGCCGCGCGATCACCTCGTGGGGCAGGGCCACCCCCACCTGGTGGAACGGGGTCGGCGGGTACACGTCGAGGCCGGGGCCATAGGACGAGAACGGCCGACCGCTGCCCAGCGTCACCTCCAGGGCCCGGACCACTCGCCGGCGGTTGGTCGGCTCCATGCGGGACGCCGCCCGGGGATCGAGCTCGGCCAGCCGGTGGTGGAGGGTGGGCGTGTCGGGCTCGGCCTCCACCTCGGCCCGGGCTTCGGGGAAGCGGCCGGGCACGGCCAGGTCGTCCACCACCGCCCGCAGGTAAAGACCGGTGCCGCCCACCAGCAGAGCGCGCTGCCCGCGGGCCTCGATGTCGGCCAGGGCCGACCGCGCCGCGGCCGCATAGCGGGCCAGGGTGTAGTCCTCCCACGGGTCGGCCACGTCGAGCAGGTGGTGGGCGATCTCGGCCCGCTCGGCGGCCGTGGGCTTGGCGGTGCCGACGTCCATGCCCCGGTAGACCTGCATCGAGTCCACCGACACGATCTCCAGGCGGGGATCCGCGCGGGCGAGGGCCATGGCCAGCGCGGACTTGCCCGAGGCCGTCGTGCCCACCAGCGCGAGATGGCGGGGGCGCTCGGTCACTGGCGTCCGACGCTACCCGCGGCCCGGCCCCGCAGATGGACCTTTGCCCCTTTCGGCGCGGCGGCTGGGCGCCTAGGGTCGTGACCAGGCACGAGACCCCACCACCGGACTCCGGAGGAGGTCGCGATGGAGGCGCACATCGGTGACCACGTGATCGTCGAGGGGGCCAAGGTCGGCCTGGCTCGACGTCGGGGTGAGGTGCTCGAGATCCTGCACGGTGCGGGCGGCAGTCGCCTGCGGATCCGGTGGGAGGGCAACGACCACGAGAGCGTCATCGCGCCCGGGCCGGACCTCCGCATCGAGGCCGGCGAAGGCGGCGTCGACCGGATCTCGCTGAGGATCGACATCTCGGTGACCGAGGACGCCGACCACTGCGAAGCCGTGGCCCGGGTCCGCATGCGCGAGCGCGAGTTCTCCGGCTGGGGCCGGGCGCAGCGAAACCCGTCCGACCCCGAGATGCCCGTCGTGGGCGAAGAGCTCGCCGTCGCGCGGGCCCTGTCCGAGGTGTCACACCAACTAGTCGTGGCCGCGGCCGACTCGCTCGAGTCGGCGCTCGGCCGCCCAGTGGCGCTGCACGTCTGAGCGCCACACGAAGATCGCGGTCGCCCGGCTCCGCTCCAAGCCCTGACCGGCAGCCGTAGCACCCGAGTGGTGCCGGCAAGCGTCGGCCGGGCGACCGTGTTCTCCGGGGGCCTAGCGGTGGAGGTCCTTGGCGTAGCAGACCGAAAGTGGGTCATCCCGGAACTCGCCGTAGGGCTCGATGCGGTGGTAGCCGGACGCCTCGTAGAGCGTCATGGCCTCGGGCTGGCGGATGCCCGTCTCCAGCTGGATCCGCCGGTACCCGAAGGCACGGGCCGCGTCCTCCAGCCCGGCGAGAATGGCCCGGCTCACGCCCTGGCGCCGCGCTTCGGGCCGGGTGTACATGCGCTTCACCTCGGCCAGGCCTTCGGCGCGGTCGAGGGCAGGCCGCAGGGCGCCGCAGCCGACCGGTGCCCCGTCGATGCGGGCGATCAGGAACACCCCCAGCGGCGGGGTGACCTGGTCGAACCTCACGGTCCAGGCCGCGGCCTCCTCGGTATCGCCGTCCTCGCCGACGTCGTCGGCGTAGCGGACCTCGATCTCCGCCGCCAGGTCGGCCACCAGGGCGACCGCCGCGGGAGCGTCGTAGGGCTCGGGCCCGACCACCACGAGGCCGGGAGCGGGCGGCGCGCCGGTCATGCGACGGTCAGCGGGATGCGGGTCCTGTGGCGGGCGGAGGCGGTGACGCCGACCAGGTCGCCGGTCAGGTGGTGGGGCGCGGCTCCCGTGACCCGGACGCGGGCGTAGGTGCCGGGGCGCAGCGGCCCGGGCGCCCGGAAGTGGACCAGCTTGTTGTGCTCGGTGCGACCGGTCGTGACCTCGGGATCCTTGCGGGACGGGCCCTCCACCAGGACGTCCTCCACTGCGCCCACCCGCGCCCGGTGGCGGGCGAGGGCCGAGCGCTCGACCACCACCCGCAGGCGCTCGAAGCGCTCCGAGCACACCTCCGGGGCCACGAAGTCGTCGACCCGAGCGGCCGCCTCGGTCCCGGGCCGGGGGCTGAAGATGAACGTGTAGGCGCTGTCGTAGCTCGCCTCCGCCACGACGGTAAGGGTCTGCTCGAAGTCGTCGTCGGTCTCGCCCGGGAAGCCCACGATGATGTCGGTGGTCACCGCCAGGCCGGGCATCGCCGCCCGGGCCGCGGCAAGACGCTCGAGGTAGCGCTCGGCGGTGTAGCCCCGGTGCATGGCAGCCAGGACCCGGTCGCTGCCCGCCTGCAGTGGCAGGTGGAGGTGCTCGCAGACCTCGGGGACCTCGGCCATGGCCGCGATCGTCTCCGGGCGCAGGTCCTTCGGGTGAGGGCTGGTGTAGCGGACCCGGCGGATGCCTTCGACTGCGCCCACTGCCCGCAGCAGGTCGGCGAACATCGGCCGGACCCGCACCGATTCACCCGCCCGCCGGCGGGCAAGCGTGAGGTCGCGGCCGTAGCTGTTCACGTTCTGGCCGAGCAGGGTGACCTCGGTGACGCCATCGGCGGCCAGCGTCCGGACCTCGTCGACGATGTCGTCGAACGGCCGGCTGATCTCCGGGCCCCGCACCGCAGGCACGATGCAGAAGGCGCACGAGTTGTCACACCCGATCTGGATGGTGACCCAGCCGGCGTAGGCCACCTCGCGGCGGGCGGGCAGGGCGCTGGGGAAGGAGTCGTGGTCGTCGGCCGCGGTCTCCTCCAGGATCTCGACCAGCGAGCGGCCGGCCTGGCGCTGCTCGCCCAACAGCTCGGCGGCCCGGTGCACGTTGTGGGTGCCGAACACGACGTCCACGTGGGGCGCCCGCTCGACGATGAGGTCGCGGTCCTTCTGGGCCAGGCAGCCACCGACCACGATCTGCATGTCGGGCCGGCGCTGCTTGAGCGCCTTGAGCTGGCCGAGGTTGCCGTACAACTTGTTGTCGGCGTTCTCGCGGATGCAGCAGGTGTTGAGCACGACCACGTCGGCATCGTCCACGCTCACGGCCGGACGCAGCCCGTCGGCCTCCAGCAGGCCGGCGATGCGTTCGGAGTCATGCTCGTTCATCTGGCACCCGAAGGTGCGCACCACGTAGGTCTTGTCGGCCATCGCAGCCTGACAGGCTAGGCGAGACAGGCCGAGATCCGGCACCGAGATCACTGAGATCACCCCAGCCCAGGCGCCGGCGCCCGACACCGAACGGGCACGGCCAGCCGGAGTGGGGCGGGCGACGGCGGGTGGGCGTGGTCAGTCGAGAGAGATCGGTTCGTCGTCCTGGGCGGTCATCACGTCGCCGGATCCGGGGATGGCGTCGTCGCCGTCGCCGTCACCGGAGCCGAGGGCGGGGGTGCCGATGCCGAGCTGGGAACGGATGCGCTCGGAGATCTCGACCATCACCTCCGGGTGCTCGACCAGGAACACCTTGGCGTTCTCACGGCCCTGGCCCAGCTGCTCGCCGTCGTAGGTGTACCAAGCTCCCGACTTCTTCACGAGGCCGATGTCGACGCCCACGTCGAGCAGCGAGCCCTCGCGGCTGATGCCCTTGCCGTACATGATGTCGAACTCGCTCTGGCGGAAGGGCGGGGCACATTTGTTCTTCACGACCTTGACCCGGGTGCGGTTACCCACCACCTCGACGCCGTCCTTGATCGACTCGATGCGGCGGATGTCGAGCCGGACCGACGAGTAGAACTTGAGCGCCCGGCCGCCCGGCGTGGTCTCGGGCGAGCCGAACATCACGCCGATCTTCTCCCGCAGCTGGTTGATGAAGAGGGCGATGGTACGGGAGCGGCTGAGGTTGGCGGTGAGCTTGCGCAGGGCCTGCGACATGAGCCGCGCCTGCAGGCCGACGTGGGTGTCGCCCATCTCGCCCTCGATCTCGGCGCGGGGGGTGAGGGCGGCCACCGAGTCGATGGCCACCACGTCGATGGCCCCGGAGCGCACCAGCATGTCGGCGATCTCGAGCGCCTGCTCGCCCGTGTCGGGCTGGGAGATGAGCAACTCGTCGACGTCGACCCCGATGGCGCGCGCGTACACCGGGTCGAGCGCGTGCTCGGCGTCGATGTAGGCGCAGATGCCCCCGTTGCGCTGGGCCTCGGCCACCACGTGCAAGGCCAGCGTGGACTTGCCCGACGACTCGGGCCCGTAGATCTCGGTGACGCGGCCCCGGGGCAGGCCCCCGATGCCGAGCGCCAGGTCGAGGGACAGGGCGCCGGTCGAGACGGCCTCGATCGCCATGGTGCCCTTCTCGCCCATCTTCATGACCGAGCCCTTGCCGAACTGCTTCTCGATCTGGCTGAGGGCCATCTCGAGGTTCTTCTGACGGTCCACCGGTGCGGTCCTTTCTGCGGTGGGTGCGGAACGTGCGGAGCAGAAGATACGAAGGGGGTGTGACACTTTCGGGCCCCGCAGATCGAGCCCTGACGGAACGACACGACTGTAGTTTCGAACAATTGTTCGTTCAAGGACCGTCGCGAGATCAGTCCAACCGGCGCACGTGCACGTCGTCGTAGCGGGCGCCGTGGGGGCCGAGGCGGCTGCGCACCAGGCGCACGGTCCGGACATCGAAGCGGGCGGAGACGGGCTCGCCCAGCAGGTCCCGCAGCGACCCCCGGGTGACGCGGGCCAGGGTCAGGTGACCGTGGAAGGGCCGGGCCTCGGGCGGGCGGCCGAAGCCGGCGGTGGCCGCCACCACCTCGGCGGCCAGGTCCTCCAGGCCGGCTACGGGCACGCACACGACCCGGCGGCCCAGCGGCATGACCTCGGGGCCGAGGACGGCGGAGCACCGGGCCAGAGGGGCGGCGTCGAGGGCGTCGGCCATCGGGGCGGGATCGGGGACCTCGCCGAGGAAGCGCAGCGTGACGTGCCACTGGTCGCGAGTGGTCCAGCGCACCCCGGGGCGCTCCGGGCGGCGCAGGCCCGCCACCGCGTCCAGCACGGCGCCCGGGGGCAGGATCCCGATGAACAGGCGCACCCGCACAGCCTGCCATCGGCGCCCGACGGCGCTGGGGAACAGCGAAGCGCACCCGCGCGGGCAGCGCGACGGGAGGCGGGCGGTGACCCACGGCGGCGGTGGAAGGGAAGGCGAACGTGAGCGGTCGGCGTGCGACGGGTGGGGTGACGGGGAGTTGTGGGCGACCGCTGAGCGCGCGATAGAGGCGAATTGCGTGACGGGGCGGGCGTGCGTCACGCTCTCGACGTGGCGAGCAAGAGCTGGGGCGATGGCCCGCCGCCCGCGGGCGGTGTCCTCGAACGTCTGAAGAGCTTCCTGGCGACCCCGCGGGGCCGGGCAATCGCGGGCGGGGTGGCCGTGGTGGTCATCGCCGCGGCCGCGCTGATCACCACCCAGGTGGTGTCGTCCGGGTCCACGCCGACCACCACCACCACGACGACGACCACCACGACGACCACCACGACGACCACCACTCCGCCGCCGGCTCCGCCCCCGGTGTACCCGCTGACGGGGATGCCGGTCCTGGACCCGAACGTGGCGGCGCGGCCTGCGCTGGCGGTCAAGATCGACAACGTCCAGCCCGACTCCCGGCCCCAGATCGGGCTCAACCAGGCCGACATCGTGTACGAGGAGCGGGTCGAGGGGGCCGTGACCCGGTTCATGGCCGTGTTCCACTCCGGCGACGCCGAGCCCGTCGGGCCGGTGCGGTCGGCGCGGACCTCGGACATCGGGTTGTTCAAGCCGCTCGGCGTCCCCCTGTTCGCCTGGTCGGGAGCCAATCCCAGCTTCGCCGCCCGGGTGCGGGACGCCGGCCCGATCGACGTGGGCTACGAGGCCGCCCCCGGGTTCTACTACCGCGCACGCAACCGCCCGGCGCCTCACAACCTCATGATCAACTCGACCATGCAGGTCTTCGGCGCGGGCTACGGCGGCACGGTCCCGCCCCAGCTGTTCGCCTACCGGGCGCAGGGCGAGCCGGCGTCCGGGGGCACGCCCACCAGCGGCGTCAACATCGTGTTCGCCGTCGGGGCGGGCTCGGCGCCGGTGGACTACGTCTGGAACGGAGCCGGGTACGCCCGCAGCCAGTCGGGCACGCCGCACGTCGACGCGCTGGGCCAGCAGGTGGCGCCCGAGAACGTGATCGTGTCGTTCACCCCCTACGCCGACACCGATGTGCAGGACCAGTTCGGCGCCAACATCCGCGAGGCGCAGCTCGTGGGCGAGGGGGACGCCTGGGTGCTGACCGGTGGGCAGCTCATCAACGCGCGCTGGTCCAAGCCGTCCCTCGAGGCGCCGACGCAGTACGTCGACGCGGCCGGGCAGCCCGTGCGGCTCACGCCTGGGCGCACGTGGGTGGCGCTGGCCGAGCCGGGGACGGCCACCGTCTGGCCCTGAGCGGCCGACCCGAGGGTCAGGCCGTCCGGGACAGGGTGCGGCGCAGGAGGTCGAGCAGGGAGATGCAGGCGAACTGGCGGACCCGTGCGCGGTCGCCGGGGAGGCCGGCTTCGACCGTGATCGGGTCCTGGTCCGGGAGGGCGACCGCCATGAACACCGTGCCCGGGGGGTGGCCCTCCTGGCTGTCGGGGCCGGCGACGCCGGTCACCGCCAGGCCGACGTCCGCCCCCAGCTTGGCGGCCACGCCGGTGGCCATGGCCGCGGCCGCCGGGGCCGAGACCACCGGGCCCTCGGGGACGTCCAGCAACGAGTACTTCACGTCGGTGGCGTAGGAGACCACCCCGCCCCGGAACCACTCGCTGGCCCCCGGCACGTTGACCAGGCGGGACGCCACCAGGCCCCCGGTCAGCGACTCGGCCACCGCCAGCGTGAGGCCTCGGGCGAGCAGCAGCGTGGCCACCGCGTGCTCCATGGTCTCGTCGTCGACCCCGAACACGATGTCGCCGATGAGCCCGCGGACGATCTCGTCCTCCGCGGCAATGGCGCTGGCGGCCGCATCCTCGGTCTCGGCCTTGACCGTGATGCGCACCTTCAGGCCCTCGATGCCGCTGGCCAGGAAGGCCAGCGTGGGGGCGCCCGGACCGGCCGAGTCGAGCGTGAGCATGTGGTCGGCCAGCTTCTCGGCCAGCCCCGACTCGCTGTCCCCCCAGGTCCGCAGGGTCCGGGAGCGGATCACCGCCACCGTGCCCGCCCGCCGGGCCAGGTCGGGCAGCACCGCGCCCGACATGATCTCCTCGAGCTCGTAGGGGACGCCGGGGACGGCGTAGATGACCTTGTCACCCACCGGGCAGATCAGCCCCGGAGCGGTGCCGGGCTGCGGGTCGGCGATAGCCACCGCGCCGTCGGGGACCAGCGCCTGGCGCATGTTGTTGGCCGGCATGCGCCGCCCCCGGGCGGCGAAGCGCTCGAGGATGCGGTCGGCCACGTCGTCGTCGGGGACCAGCGCCACCCCCATCACCTTGGCGATGGCATCGCGGGTGATGTCGTCCTGCGTGGGACCCAGCCCGCCGCACACGATCACCGCGTCCGCCCGCCCCAGCGCCAGCTGCAGGGCGTCGACGATGCGCTCGAGGTTGTCGCCCACGGTCTGCTCGTGGGTGACGTCGATGCCCGCCAGCGCCAACTGCTCGCCCAGCCAGGCGGAGTTGGTGTCGACGATCTGGCCGAGCAGCAGCTCGGTGCCGACCGCCACGATCTCGCAACGCATGTCTGCTCCGCTCCCCCGTTCCGGCAACGACTACGAAGACTGCTACGACGGCTCGACCCGGACACCGGCGGTCGCGGTCGCCCGGCTGCCCTCCATCAGGTACTGCGCGCCCGTGACCAGGGTCAGCCCGGTTGCGAGCCACAGCGCCGTGCTCGCCAGCCACGACTGGTGGTCGGCGATGGGTGGCGCCAGCGCCATCCCCACTGCCACCGCCTGGACCACCGTCTTCACCTTGGCCCAGAAGCGGGCGGGCACGGCCAGCCCCTGGCGTCCCCAGTAGGACCGGAAGGCCGAGATGGCCAGCTCGCGCATGGTGATCAGCGCCACCGGGAGCCACCAGAACCCGCCGTCGGCCACGATCGCCCACATGGCCCCCAGGACCAGCGCCTTGTCGGCCAGCGGGTCGAGGAAGGCGCCCGAACGCGTCGTGCCCATGCGCCGGGCCACCCAGCCGTCCAGCCCGTCGGTGGAGGCCAGCACGATCCACAGGGCCAGCACCCCGTAGGACGGGCCCTCGGCCACGATGAGCAGGCACAGCAGCGGGGCCAGCAGCAGGCGGGCGACGGTGACCGCGTTCGCCGGGGTGGCCAGGGCCGAGGGCCCGAAGGACGAGGTCTCCACGGCCTACACCCGCGACGCTTCGAGATCCGGGCCCGCGGCGCCCTGCACCAGCACCTTGACCAGCTCGCCCACCGCCAGGTCGTCGGGGACGGCCACGATGCCGTCGATCTCGGGGGCTTCCCGATGGCTGCGGGCCACGCCCGGGGCGTCGACCAGCACCTGGGTCACCGAGCCGATCAGCGCGTCCCGGTGCCGGGCGGTGATGCCGTCCTGCAGCTCACGCAGCTCGGCCAGCCGCTCGTCGACCAGCGCCGGAGCGACGGCGCCGTCGAGGCCCGCCGCGTAGGTGCCCTCCTCCGCGCTGTAGGCGAAGAACCCGGCCCAGTCGAGGTCGGCCTCGGCCACGAAGGCCAGCAGCTCGTCGTGGTCGGCCTCGGTCTCGCCCGGGTAGCCGACGATGAAGCTCGACCGGAAGGCCGCTTCGGGCTCGGCCGCGCGGATCCGTTCGATGCGGGCCAGGAAGCGCTCGCCGTCGCCCCACCGGCGCATGCGGCGCAGCAGCGGCCCGGAAGCGTGCTGCAGCGACAGGTCGAAGTAGGGCACGCCGGTGGCGCAGATGGCCTCGATGAGCCCGTCGGTCAGGTCGGACGGGTACAGGTACAGCAGGCGCACGCGGTCGACCCGCTCGGCCACCGCGCCGACCAGCGGGATGATGGCGCGGGTGCCGCGGCCCTGGTCACGGCCGTAGGCGGCCAGGTCCTGAGCCACCAGCACGATCTCCCGCACCCCGCCCGCGGCCAGATCCGACACCTCGGACAGCACCGAGTCGAAGACCCGGCTGCGCTGCCGGCCCCGGAACGAGGGGATGGCGCAGAAACCGCAGGCCCGGTCGCAGCCCTCGGCCACCTTGACATAAGCCCAGGGCGCCGACGCCGGGGGCCGAGCAAGGTTGAGCAGGTCGAACGCCGGGACCGGCCCGGCGACGGAGGAGGCAGGACGGGTCGGCCCCAGGGTGACGGAGACGCCGAACCCGACGACCGCGTCGGCTTCGGGCAGCGCCGAGGCCAGCTCGGAGCCATAGCGCTCGGCCATGCAGCCCGTCACCACCAGCTCGGCCGAGGCCGGCTTGCGGTCGGCCAGGTCGAGGATGACCTCGACCGACTCGCGGCGTGCGTCCTCGATGAAGGCGCAGGTGTTGACCACCACCAGGTCGGCGTCCTCGGGCGCGCCGGCCGGGACGAGCCCATCGGCGAGCATCGTCCCCGTGAGCTTGTCCGTGTCGACCTGGTTCTTCGGACAGCCCAGTGTCTCGACCCAAAAGGTGCGGGACATCGCAGGCAGGGTACTTGTCACCGGCCGGCACCCCGGCATCCGAGCGCGGTCGCGCGACCGCTGATCAGGTCAGGATCCAGCCGGTCTTGACCGGGCTCTCCCCCGCCACCACGAAGCAGACGGGCCGGCGGGGCAGGTCGTCGAAGCGGAAGCCACCCCGATCGTCGGCCGTCGTGGCCAGCTGGCCCTCGGGCCACACCGCGACCACCTCGACCACAGCCGCCGGCGAGACGTCGCCCACCACCCGCAGCCGGTCGCTGTTGAGGTCGAGCTCCAGGCTGAGACCGGCCGCCCCGGCCGCGTACCGCAGCTCCCGCACGACCTGAGACCCGGGGTACCCGACGGCCAGCCGGTCCCGCCCCGAGAGCGAGTCGTAGGCCAGGGCCGCGGGCTCGGCGTCGATGTCCTGCCACCCCAGGCTGGCCAGGGCCGCCCGCAGCCACTCGCCGGGGACCGGATCGGCGATGGCGCGGACACGACGCAGCTCGTCGACGAGAGCGTCGTCCGTCGGCAGGGGCGCCGACGTGTGGGTCATCGCGTTGCCTCCACGGGTGGTCCCAGCGCGCCGAGCTTACGGGACGCTTACGCCAGCTCGCGGCGGAGCTCGTCCAGGCAGCGACCCTGGGCCGAGCGCACCGCGCCGACCGGCAGGTCGAGCGCCGCCGCGATCTCGGTGTCGCTGGGCCGGGGCTCGGCCATGAGCAGGCGCAGGACCCGCTGGCAGCGGTGGTCGAGGCGGGCGAAGGCGCCGAGCAGCGCCCGGTCCCGCTCGTAGACCAGCAGGCCCGCGTCGATGCCCGTGTCGGGCCCGTCGAGCCCGCCGTGGTCGTCGACCGCCAGGCGGCGGTCCGGGGCCCGCAGCACCCGCAGGCACTCGTTCCGCGCGGTGGCGGCGATCCAGCCCCCGACCGCGTCCGGGGCCCGGATGCGGCCGAGGTGCTCGACCAGCCGCAGCCACACCACCTGGTTGACATCGGCCGCGTCGGCGCCCGACAGCCGGTAGCCCCGGCATATGGCGTGCACCATGCCGAGGTACCGGTGCACCAGATCTGCCCAGGCCCGCTCGTCGCCCTCGCGGGCCCGGGCCACGAGGTCGGCGACCACGCCCGCGTCCACGGCCCGATCCTACGCACGGCAGCGGGCTAGGCACCGAGGGCTTGTGCCCTCTCACTCCGTGTTGATGGCCTCCAGCACGTTCATGCGGGACGCCCGCCAGGCGGGGACCAGCGCCGCGGCCAGGCCGAGGAATCCGGCGATCACCGCGATCGCGACCAGCGCGCCCCACGGGATGGCGAAGGCCTCGAAGCCCTCGTCCCGCAGGGAGCGGGTGATGGCCCACCCGCCGAGCAGCCCCACCGCCAGGCCGAGCACCGTGCCGAACAGCGAGATGATGGCCGACTCCCAGCGCACCGCGGAGCGCACCTGCCTGCGGCGCATCCCGACCGCCCGCAGCAGGCCGAGCTCGCGCGTGCGCTCCAGCACCGACAGGGCGATGGTGTTGGCGATGCCGAGGAAGGCGATGATGATGGCCAGCATCAGCAGCACCACGATGAGGTACAGGATCGGGTCGAACTGGGCGCCGATCGTGTCCTTGAACTCGTCGACGGTCTCCACGCTGGCCGTCGGGAACGGCTTGACGATGTCGCGGATGGCGGGCTGGGTGTCGGCCACGGACACCCCTCGATCCAGCTGCACATAGACCTGCACGTCGCTGGGGGTAGGCACGGCGGCGTCGTAGTCGGCCAGCCCGATGACGTAGGACCCGATGTTCTCCGCCGGCCCGGAGTCGTAGATCCCGGACACCGTGGCCGGCGGCGGCTCCGGCCCGCGGGCATCGTTGAGGAACCGGATCGGCACCTGCGAGCCCACGCTCAGGTTGTGGCTGCTGGCCGTGTCGCGGTCGATGACGACGTCGCCCGGGTCCAGGCGGGGGTCGCCGGCCACGATGTCCAGCTCGAACAGGTTGAAGACGCCGTCGTTGGTGCCCGTCACCGCCGCGGTGTCGTCGCCCACGAACGCGGGCGCGAAGCGGATCGGGACCACGCGGGCCACGCCGGGCACCGCGGCGACGTCCTCGGCCATCGTCGGAGGCAGGCCCACCATCCCGAAGTCGTCGGTCATGATGATGAAGTCGCCCCGGAAGCCCGAGTCGAGCGCCTTGCTGATCGACTGACGCACGGACGAGTTCAGCACCAGGAAGAAGGCGACCAGGCCCACCCCGATCATCAGGGCGAAGGCGGTGGACGCCGAGCGCCGGGGGTTGCGCACGGCGTTGTCGCGCGCTAGCTCACCGGACACGCCCCGCAGCCGGGCCACCGGTGCGCCCAGCACGCGCGCCACCGGCCGGGCCAGCACCGGGCTGATCAGCAAGGTGCCCACCAGCACGCCGAGCACGCCGATGCCGACGAAGGCAGGAGTCGTGCCCAGGGCCCCCGTCACCACCAGGAACAGGGACAGGGCCAGCACCACCACTCCGAGGACGAGCCGAACACGGGACCGGGCACTGGTGTCCACCGCCACGTCCCGCATGGCCGCCAGGGGCGGGACCCGTGACGCCCGCCAGGCGGGGATGAGCGCCGAGAACAGGGTCACGAGGATGCCCACGGCCAGGCCGACGAGCACGGAGCGGGGCAGGATCGCCAGCGACGAGTCCGGCAGTCCCAGGAAGCCGGACAGGGCGAAGGCCACCAGGATCCCCAGCAGGTAGCCCGCCACCGACCCGGCCACCCCCACGACGATCGCCTCGATCAGCACCGCCCGGCGAACCTGCCGGCGGCGGGCGCCCACGGCGCGCAGCAACGCCATCTCGCGGGTGCGCTGGGCCACGATGATCGAGAAGGCGTTGTAGATGACGAAGGCGCCGACGACCACGGCGATGATGCCGAAGATCCCCAGGAAGATGGTCAGGAAGCTCAGCGCCTGCTGGATGTCGTCCTGGTTCTCCTTGGTGATCTGGGCGCCGGTGATGACCTCCACGCCCGCGTCCGGCCCCAGCGCGTCCTCGATGTTCGAGACCAGCTGGCGCTGGGACACGCCCTCGTCGGCGGCGGCCGAGATCGAGCTGACCTTGCCGGGCTCGCCCAGCACCCGCTGCGCCTCCTCCACCGTGAACATGGCGAACGAGGCTCCGCCCGGGCTGTCGGCACTGCCGAACTTGGCGATGCCCGACAGGGTGTAGTCAGCTGTGCCGGCCTGGGTTTGGACCGGCACGGTGTCTCCCACCTCGTAGCCCGCGTTCTTGGCCGAACGGCGGTCGATCACCAACTCGTCGTCGCTCTCGGGAGGGCCGCCGTCGGAGATGGTGAAGGGGTTGAGGGCCTCGACCTCCCCCCAGTTGGTCCCGAACGTCGGCGCCCCCATGGCCGGGTTGCCCATCGGGTCGCCGTCCTTGTCGATGATGCGGGCGAACCCGTCCACCGACACGTCGGCGTCGGCCACGCCGTCGACATCGCGCACTTCGTCGACCAGGTCCTCGTCGATCGTCCCGCGCACCTCGCCGCCGCCGAAGCCCTGATCGATCTCCTGGTTGGAACGGACGACGGCATCCGTGTCGCGGAACACGTCGGAGAACAGGTCGTCGAACGTGCGGTTGACGGTGTCGGTCAGGACCAGCACGCCGCTGACGAACGCCACGCCCAGCGCCACCGCCAGGAACGTGGTGATCAGGCGCGACTTGTGGGCCATGAGGCCTCGGAGGGCGACCTGGAGCACGGTCTACTGGCCGAGGCTCTTGAGGCGGTCGAGCACCCGCTCCGCGGTCGGGTCCTCCATGGTGTCGACGATCTGGCCATCGGCCAGGAACACCGCGGTGTCGGCGTAGGACGCGGCCACCGGGTCGTGGGTCACCATCACGATGGTCTGGCCCATCTCCTGCACGGCGCGGCGCATGAAGTCGAGGATCTCCGCCCCGGCGCGCGAGTCCAGGTTGCCGGTGGGCTCGTCGGCGAAGATGATCTCGGGCCGGCTGGCCAGCGCCCGGGCCACCGCCACCCGCTGCTGTTGGCCGCCGGACAGCTCGCTCGGCCGGTGGGTGAGCCGGTCGCCGAGCCCGGTCGTCTTCACCACGGTGTCGAGCCACTCCTGGTCCGGCTTGCGCCCGGCCAGCGACAGCGGCAGCACGATGTTCTCCCGGGCGTTGAGCGTGGGGACCAGGTTGAACGCCTGGAACACGAAGCCGATGCGGTCGCGGCGCAACAGCGTGAGCTCGTCCTCCGACAGGGCGCCCAGGTCCTGGTCGCCGATGAAGACCTGGCCCGAGGTGAGCGAGTCGAGGCCGGCCATGCAGTGCATGAGCGTCGACTTGCCCGAGCCGGACGGGCCCATGATCGCGGTGTAGCGGCCCTTCGGGACCTCCATGGTGACCCCCGCCAGGGCCACCACAGCGGTGTCACCGGAGCCGTAGATCTTGGTGGCCTCGACGGTGCGGGCGGCGGGGGGCTCGGCGAGGCCGACGGCAGCATCCTGGGGCGAGCCGACGGCAGCATCCTGGGGCGGGGGGGAATCCGCAGGCATGTCCATGGGCGCCACGCTACGCGTCGTGCGGCGACCCGGGTGACACGCCTTATCCGCTGCGCCCCTCCACGAGGTCCTCCAGCTCCTCGACCGTCATGAGCACGGCCCGGGCCTTGGACCCCTCGGACGGCCCCACCACGCCTCGCTGCTCCAGCAGGTCCATCAGCCGCCCGGCGCGGGCGAAGCCGACGCGCAGCTTGCGCTGGAGCATCGACGTGGACCCCAGCTGGCTGCGGACCACCAGCTCCATGGCCTGCCACAGCAGGTCGTCGTCGTCATCGCCCCCGGCCCCGGAGCCGGACAGCCCGCCCATCCCGTCGTCATCACTGCCCTGGACCGACTCGTCGAAGGCGACGTCGGGCGCTTGGCGCTTCCACACCGAGGCCACCTTGCGCACCTCGTCCTCGGTGACCCAGGCACCCTGGATGCGCCGCGCCACCGACGAGCCGCCGTCGAGGACGAGCATGTCGCCCTTGCCGATGAGCCGCTCGGCGCCGCCCTGGTCCAGGATGACCCGGCTGTCGGTCACCGACGACACTGCGAAGGCGATGCGGGCCGGCACGTTGGCCTTGATGAGGCCGGTGATGACGTTGACCGACGGCCGCTGGGTGGCGATCACCAGGTGGATCCCCACGGCCCGGGCCATCTGGGCCAGGCGGGCGATGGACTCCTCCACGTCGCGGGCCGCCACCATCATGAGGTCGGACAGCTCGTCGATGACCACCAGGACGAAGGGGAGGCGGGGGTACTGGCGGCCGGACTCCTCGGCGTCGCTCTCGCCGTCGTCGTCCTCGTCGACGTAGCCGCCCTTGACGGTGCCGTAGCCGTCGCCGTCCAGGTCGCCCCGGTCGACCGCCGAGTTGTAGCCGGT
>JBKPRV010000116.1:0-21500 GCA_046734715.1 Actinomycetota bacterium
ACCTACTGGCTGGCGCTGGCCCTGGCGGTGGGAGCCACCGCCATCGTCGTGGTGGTGCTGCGGTCGCGGCTCGGTCTTGGCCTGCGGGCCGTGCGGGACAGCGAGGGCGGGGCCCGGGGCCTGGGCGTGGACGTGGGGCGCACCCGGCTGATCGTGTGGGTCGTGGCCGCCTTCTGGACGGGCGCCACCGGAGCGGTGATCCTGCTCAACAGCCCCTCGGCCCGCGCGGACTCGGCTTTCAGCGTGCTGCGCTGGACCGCGCTCGTGATCTTCATCGTGGTGATCGGCGGGGTGGGCAGCACCACCGGGCCGATCCTCGGCGTGCTCGTGTTCTGGTTCATCGACGAGCAGCTGGCCGAGGCCGACACCTGGCGCTTCATCATCCTCGGCAGCGTGGCGGTGGTGATGGCGGTGGTGGCGCCCAAGGGCCTGTACGGGCTGATCCAGCGCTGGCGGCCGGTGCAGTTCTTCCCGGTCCGGCGCCGGTTGGTCCCCCGAGCCCCAACGGAGGAATCGGCATGACCGAGCCCGTTTTCGTCCTCGACGCCGTCCGCACCCCGGTGGGCCGCATCGGCGGCGGCCTCGCCGGCGTCCGCCCTGACGACCTGGCGGCCGCCGTGCTGCGGGGCCTGCTCGACCGGACGCCCGGCCTCGACCCCGCTCGCATCGACGACGTCCACTTCGGCAACGGCAACGGCGCCGGGGAGGAGAACCGCAATGTCGCCCGCATGGCCGCACTGCTGGCGGGGCTGCCGACCTCGGTCCCGGGCGTCACCGAGAACCGGCTGTGCGGCTCCGGCCTGGAGGCGGTGGCGGCCGCCAGCCGCGAGATCGCCACCGGCGACGCGGGGATGTGCTTGGCCGGTGGCGTGGAGTCCATGAGCCGGGCGCCGTGGGTCGTGCCCAAGCCCGACCGCGGCTTCGACCGCGCCGACCGCACCATGCACTCCACCACGCTCGGCTGGCGGCTGGTGAACCCCCGCATGCCGGAGGAGTGGACGGTCCCGCTGGGCGAGGGGGCGGAGATCTTGGCTGAGCGCTACGAGATCCGCCGCCCGGTCCAGGACGCGTTCGCGCTGCGCAGCCACCAGCGGGCGGCGGCGGCGTGGCGGGCGGACCGGTTCGCCGGCGAGGTGGTCTCCGTCCCGGGCGCCGAGCTGGACCGGGACGAGAGCGTCCGGGACGACACCAACCTCGACTCCCTGGCCCGGCTGCGACCGGTGTTCCGGGACGGCGGCACCGTGACCGCCGGCAACTCGTCCCCCATGAACGACGGTGCTGCCGCCGTGCTCCTGGCGGGGGAGCGGGCCACCGCGGACCTGGGCGTGGCCCCGCTGGCCCGCATCGCCGCCCGGGCGGTGTCGGCGGTCGACCCTCACCTCTACGGCATCGGGCCGGTCGAGGCCGCGATTACGGCGCTGCAGCGGGCCGGGATCGGCTGGGGCGATCTCGACGTGGTGGAGCTGAACGAGGCGTTCGCCGCCCAAGCGCTGGCGTGCCTGGCCTGCTGGCCCGAGCTCGACCGCGCCATCGTCAACCCCAACGGCGGCGCCATCGCCCTCGGCCATCCCATCGGGGCGTCCGGCGCCCGCATCCTCACCACGCTGGTCCACGAGCTGCGGCGGCGGGGTGGGCGTTGGGGCATGGCGACGATGTGCATCGGCGTGGGCCAGGGCATCGCCGTCGTCGTCGAGGCGACCTGAGCCGAGGACGTCACCCGACCCGGCGCGCGAGCCTGGGGGCCATGTCGTTCTTCGTCCATGGAGCCGGCGGGGTCCAGCCCCACGCCGAGGCGAGCGCCACGCTGGTCGGCGCGGGCACGGCCGAGACCTTGCTGCTGGGGTCGACCGAGGTCGGCCTCGTGGCGCCCGGCAGCCTCACTGCCGGCCGGTACGGGCTGTTCCGCTTCGACCTGCCGCCTGGAGCGGGCGGGGCGCGGCCGCACATCCACACCGGGTTCTCGGAGTCGTTCTACGTGCTGTCGGGCACGCCGACGCTGCTCGACGGGCGGACGTGGGCGCAGGCCGGGCCCGGATCCTTCCTGCACGTGCCCGAGCGCGGCGTCCACGGCTTCCGCAACGACACCGGCGAGATGGCCAGCTTCCTCGTGCTGTTCGCACCCGGAACCCCGCGGGAGGAGTTCTTCCGCGAGCTGGCCGAGGTGTCGGCGTCCGGCCGCGACCTGTCCGAGGCCGACTGGGCCGACCTCTACCACCGGCACGACCAGTACACCGTCGACCTCGACGTAGGCGGCTGAAGCCCGCGGTCGTACCGCGCCGGATCGCCGGTAGGTTGCGGGGCGATGGAGCCGCTGGTCCCGCTGCCCGGTCCCGACGAGGCGCTGCTGACGCGGCCGGGCGCCGACGAGGTGGCCGCCACAGCCCGCGGCATCGCGTCGGTCGTCGCGCCCGAAGGGGGCCTCACCGACCTCCAGCGCCTGCTGCTCGAGGCGCTGTTCCCGGCCATGACCGAGCATCCCGTGGACCTCGGCGACCTCACCCCGGTGAGCGTGGCCGAGGCGGCCGAGGTGCTCCGGCCCCGGAACCTCGCCTTCCGCACCCGCGGGGTGCAGGTGGCCCTGCTCGCCGGGCTGATCCTGCGGCCCCTGCCGGCGGAGGTGACCGACCGCATCGAGCAGTACGCCCGGGCCCTCGGCGTCGACGAGGGCATGGTCGGCGTGGCCCGTGAGTTCGCCCGCGGCTCGCTGGGGCTCGCCGCCGTCGACTTCGAGCGCAACGGGTACACCGCCGACTGGGCGCCCGCCGACCGGCGGGAGCTGCACACCTCGCAGGAGCTGGTCTCGGCCTGGGACCTGGCGGCCGCCGACCCCGAGCTGGCCGAGCGATGGGCGGCGCTGGGCACGCTGCCCGAGGGCACGCTGGGACGGGGGGTGTGGCAGCTGTACCAGGCCCGTGGCTTCTCGTTCCCGGGCCGCCCGGGATCGGCGCCGCCGCTGCTCGCCCAGCACGACTGGGTGCACGTGCTCGCCGACTACGGCACCACGGTCGAGTCCGAGCTGGAGGTCTTCGCCTTCATCGCCCGCGCCAACGACGACATGAGGGCGTTCTCGCTGCTGGCCATGGTCGTCTCGCTGTTCGAGACCGGCTACCTGCGCACCGGGGCGGGGCTGTTCCAGTCGGACCCGGGCCACATGTCGGTCGGCCGGTCGATGGCGCACCGGGTGGCCGATGCCATGCGCCGAGGGGCGTGGTGCCACGACAACGTCAGCGGCAACGACAGCATCGACTACCTCCGGCTGGACTGGTTCGAGCTGGCGCCGTTGCCACTGGACGAGGTCCGCGCCCGCTTCTGCCTGCGGGACAAGGCGCCCAAGGCGGTCACCGCCGGGTCGGTGGGCCCGTGGGAACGGGGCGGGATCAGCCCGTTCCAGCTGGGCAGCGGCCGGGATCTCGCGGCGCGCGAGGGACGCGCTTACGAGGCCTACGGCGCCGACGTGGCCGCGCCGTCCTGAGCGCCGACTGCCGGGAGGAGCTGGTCGACGAGCTCGCGCGCGATCGCGGGGCCGACGGTCTCGCCGAGGAAGAGGCGCCGCATGATGATCGGCCCCACCAGGGCGTCGGCCAGGATCTCGGGATCGGTCTGGGCGGGTAGCTCACCGGAGGCGGTGGCGTCGCGCAGGAGCCCGACCAGCCCGGCGCGCCGCTCGGCGCTGAACCGGTTGTGGAAGGCCCGCACGTTGGGGTCGCGCTCGGCGGCGTCGATGAGCGCCGGCATGCACGCCGAGTACGTCGACTGGTCGATGAGGCAGGCCACCTGCTCGAGGAGCTCGATGACGCGGTCCCGCAGCGTCCCCTCGGCCGGCACGGTCACCGATGCCTTCAACGTTCGGAAGGCGTCTTCGACCAGCTCGAGCTTCCCCGGCCAGTGGCGGTAGATCGTGCTCTTGCCCACCTTGGCCCGGGCGGCGACGGACTCGATGGTGAGCCGGCCGTAGCCGACCGCGCCGAGCTCCTCGAGGACAGCCTCGAGGATGACCCGGCGCGAGCGCTCGACCCGCGGGTCCAGTTCGACGACGGCATCAGCGGCCAGGTCGACCACGCTGTCATTCTCGCGCGTCGGAGGACGCGCCAGCCGGTTCGAGCACGAAGTCGTCGAAGTCGTCGAAGTCGTGGTCGAAGTCGTCGGCCACCCGCGCCTCGCCCGGATCGTCCTCGCCCCGCCGCCGGAGGGCGAGCACGGCCGCCGCCGCGGCCAGGGCGATGCCGAGCGCCACGCTGTTCACGAGGGTGAACGCATCGGTGAACGCCGACGCCGCGTGAGCCACCACCTGCTCGCCCCCGTTCGGGAGCCGCCCGGCGACGGACGCTGCGGCCCCGATCGACTCCCCGGCCGCGGCCCGGGCGCCCGCGGGGAGCTGGAGGCCGTTGAGGTCGACCGAGGAGCGGTAGGCGGAGCTGGCGATGCTGCCGAGCAGCGCGATGCCCAGGGCGCCCCCGAGCTCGCGGGTGGTGTCGTTCACGGCCGAGCCGACGCCGGCCTTGGACAGCGGGACCGAGGTCATGATCTCGCTGGTGGCGGGGGCGGCGGTGATGCTCATCCCCGCCCCGAGCAGCGCGAACGCGGCGCCGATGACGATGTAGGGCGTGTCGGTGGTGAGCGTGGTCAGCAGGCCGAAGGCGCCGGCGACGATGGCGAGGCCCAGTGCCATCACCCGGTGGGCGCCGTAGCGCTCGACCAGCCCGGCGCTGCGGGGCGAGAAGACCAGGAACGCGAGCGACGCCGGGAGGCCGGCCAGGCCCGCCTCCAGGGCGGAGTAGCCCCGGGCGAACTGGAGGTACTGGGTGATGAGGAAGAAGAACCCGAACATCACGAAGAACGAAATCGTGATCACCCCGCTGCCCGTGCTGAACCGCCGGTCGCGGAACAGCGTCAGGGGCAGCATCGGGTGGTCGCTGCGCCGCTCCCACACCACGAACGAGGCGAGCACGACGCCGGCCACCAGGAACGCGGCCATCACGAGCCCGCTCGTCCAGCCGTCCTCGGGGCCCTGGATGATGGCGAAGATCAGGGAGCTGAGCCCGACCAGCGACAGCAGGGCGCCGACCGGGTCGAGCGGCGTGCGGGTGTCGTCGCGGGAGTTCGGTGCGAAGGCCGCGACAGCGGCCACGATGGCCACCACCACCGGCACGTTGACCAGCAGGGTCGAGCCCCACCAGAAGCCCTCCAGCAGGCCTCCGGTGACGATGGGACCGATGGAGGCGCCGGCGCCCGCGAACCCCGCCCACACGGCGATGGCCCGGGGCCGCTCCTCGGGCGGGAAGATCGACGTGATGAGCGAGAGCGTCGCCGGCATGATGAACGCGGCGCCGATGCCCATCACGGCCCGGCTGGCGATCAGCTGGGAGGCGTTGCTCGCCAGCCCGCCGAGCAGGGAGCCCAGCCCGAACACTGCGAGGCCGCCGAGCAGGGCGCCCCGGCGGCCGAAGCGATCACCGATGGCGCCGGCGCTCAACAGCAGGCCGGCGAACAGCACGGCGTAGGCGTCGACGATCCACTGCAGCTCGGACGCCGTGGCGCCGAGGTCGCGCTGGATCGTCGGGAGCGCCGTGTTGAGCCCCGAGACCGACATGACGACCAGGACCAGCGACAGGCACATGACCGCCAGGAGGAACCAGCGCCGGGCGTGGATCTCGGGTCGCTCGTGGAGCGGCACCGAGGGCGCGGTTAGGACAGATGAGGACATGTCGAGCTCCTGACGGGGGATCGGGGTGTGCTCGCCTCGTCCGAGACGTTGCCGTATCTATGCGAAACGTAGTCGTTTCATAGCGATACGCCAACGTCTTATTTTGTGGCGTCGGTCACCCGCCCGGGGGGAAGCACGCCAGCAGCCCGGGGAGCGCCTCCCGGTCGCCTTTCACCAACAGGGTGCCGGCGCGCTCGGCGGCCGCGACGCTCAGGCCCCCGAATGCGAGGGCCTCGAGGGTGTCGGGATCGGTCTCGACCAGGAGGTCGGGATCCCGCGCCTGGCCGCGTGCGATGTCGATGGTGCCGCGGTCGACGGTGAGCCGGAAGCTGTCGGTGGCGAAGCGGACCTCGGCCGTCACGGAGACGTCGTCGGCCGTGCCGGCGTCGAATGTGTTCTTGAGGGCGAGCATGGCGGCGTCGCAGCCCACCGGCCGATCGTGAGGCAGGGCCGGGGACCGGGCGCCCCAGCGCTGGAGGCCCAGGAGGATGGGCTCGAGCTCGGCCCCCCACTCGGTGAGCTCGTAGACGTTGGCCGAGGCCGGCGGCGGGAGCCGGCGGCGGCGCACGACACCCGCCTCCTCGAGCTCGCGGAGCCGCTGGGTCAGCACGTTGGGGCTGCCGTGGGCGAGGCCGCTCTGTAGGTCCGTGAAGCGCTTGGGGCCGAAGAGCAGGTCGCGGACGATCAGCAGGGCCCACCGCTCGCCCACCAGGTCGAGGGCGTGGGCGGAGGAACAGCCGTCCCCGTAGGTGCGCATCGAGGTCACGGACATAGCCTACCGAGATTTTCTCCTGAGATCGCGATGAATACTTGTACTAACAGACGTCTTACTCCTAGTTTAGGAGCACCAGGAGGAAGTCATGGCCCACCGAACGCTGTTCCCCAGCCCCGTCCACCAGCGCCTGGCCCCGCTGATCGCGGCGTCGTTCTTCGGCGGCATCGCCCTCTGGGTGCCGGTCGAGAAGCTGTTCCTGGAGGAGCTCGGCTTCACGCCCCAGACGATCGGCATCATGGCGGCGGCCTACGCCGGGGTCGTGCCGCTGCTCGAGATCCCCTCGGGCATCCTCGCCGACCGCTGGAGCCGGCGAGGCGTCCTGCTCCTGGGAAACGCCGGGGCGTTCCTCAGCGTCCTGGTCGGTGCCCTGAGCTTCAACGTCGCCACCTACCTGGTGGCCGCCGTGTTGCTGGGCGTCTACTTCGCCATGCAGTCCGGCACCCTGGACGCGATCGTCTACGACACCGTCCTGGAGGACAACGGCGACAGCGCGGCGTTCGAGTCGCTCCTGGGCCGCATCCGCATGCTGGAGAGCGTGGCGTTGGTGACCAGCGCCCTCGCGGGCGGAGCCCTGGCGGCCGTGACCGCTCCCCGAGTCACCTACCTCGCCACGCTGCCGTTCCTCGCGCTGTCGACCGCGTTCCTGGTCGCCTTCCGTGAGCCCCGCCTCCACGAGGCCGGCGAGCGCCGCTCGCTGCGCCAGCACACGGCGGTGACCTTCGGTGTGCTGCGGCGCGACCGGAGCCTCCTGCCGGTGGCCGCCCTCATGGTCCTGTCCGCCACCCTCATGCAAGCCGTGTTCGAGTTCGGGCCGCTGTGGCTGGTCGAGTCGGGCGCCGGCGCCGGTGCGTTCGGCCCGCAGTGGGCCGCCCTGATGGCCTCGCTCGGTTTGGGCGGGGCGCTCGCCGGCCGGCTGCGGACCGACGGCACGGGCACCGTGCGGGTCCTCGGCGTGGTCGTGGCCGGCGCCGCCGCGGTGCTGGTGGTGAGCCGCCACGCCGCCGTCGTCACCGCTGCCCAGGTGGTGGTGGCCATGGTGACGGTCGTGCTGGGCATCTTCCTCACCCGCCGGCTCCACGACGCGGTGCCGTCCGAGGTGCGGACGGGCGTGGCGTCCGGCATCGGCGCCGCCACCTGGGCCACGTTCCTGCCCTTCTCCCTCGGGTTCGGGGCAGTCAGCGAGCATTGGGGCGTACACACCGCCGGCTGGTTCCTCGTGGCCATCGCGGTGGCGATCGCCGGGCTGCTCATCGCCACCCACCGCCCGTGCCCGGCGACCGCCGTCGCCGTGCCCTGCTTCTCCATCGCCGCCTGACCGCGCGCTTAGGCTGACGGTGTGGGCGAGCATGCGGTGTTCGCGGACGGCACGGAGGGGGCCGCGGTGGCGCACTTCCGGCGGGAGGGCTGGGTGCATGTGCGCCGCCCGGGGGGCGAAGCGCTGGCGGCTCAGCTGCAGGCCTGGGCCGACGCTGTCGCCGGCTGGGCCGACGACGGCGGCGGCTGGCTCGCCTACCGGGAGCTGACCGACACCGGCCCGGCGCTGTGCCGCACCGAGAACCTGGTCCCTCACCACGGCGGTCTGAGGGCGCTGCTCTGCACGGGAGCCCTGCCGGCCGAGGCCGGCGCCCTGCTGGGGCAGGAGGCGGTCCTCTACAAGGACAAGCTGAACCACAAGCTCCCCGGGGGCGCCGGGTATGCGCCCCACCAGGACGCCCCCGCCTACCGGTTCGTCGAGGTCCACGTGTCGTGCATGGTGGCCATCGACGACGCCGACGAGGACAACGGCTGCCTGGAGGTCGCGTCCGGGGCCCATGACCGCTTGTGGCCGACCGACTCGGCGGGCTGCCTGGTCCCCGAGGTCGTGGTCTCGCTCCGCTGGGCGCCGGTGCCGTTGCGGGCGGGGGACACGCTGTGGTTCCACTCCCGAACGCCGCACCGCAGCGGGCCCAACCGCTCGCCGCGGCCCCGCCGGGCGCTGTACCCGACCTACAACGCCCTCGCCGAGGGCGACCTCCGGGCCGACTACTACCGCCAGAAGGCGGCGGAGCTGGCCGCCGCCCCTCCCGGGGACGACCGGGTGCCGGTGTCGCTGATCGGCGACTTCCAGGGACGGCCCGTCCGGTGAGGGCGCTCGACGACGTCCTCGAGCTGTACGAACGCTGGGGCGACCACCAGTACGACGAGTTGGTGGCCCAGGGCCTGCACGCCCGGCAGACCGCGGCGCTGGCGGCCGAGGCCGGCGCCGACGACGCGGTGGTGGCCGCGGCGCTGCTCCACGACCTGGGGCACCTGCTCGATCTGGCGGGCCACCCGCCCGGGCCTCACGAAGTGACCGGGCCCGCGTTTCTGGCCGGCCTGTTCCCGACGGCGGTCACCGATCCGATCCGCCTCCACGTGGAGGCCAAGCGCTACCTCTGCGCGGTCGACCCGGCGTACCGCGACTGCTTGTCGGCCGGCTCGAAACGCAGCCTGCTCCGCCAGGGCGGCCCGCTGGTGCCCGAAGAGGTGGTGGCCTTCGAGGCGCTGCCCGGCGCGACCGGGGCGGTGGCGCTCCGGCGCTGGGACGACGCCGGGAAGGTCGCCGGCCTGGCGGTTCCGGAGCTCGCCGCCTACGAACCGCTGCTGAGGTCCGTGGCCGTATGAGGGTGCTCACGCTCAACATCTGGAACCTCAGCGGCGACTGGGCCGCCCGGCGCGGGGCCATCGTCGCCGTGATCCGGCGCTGGGAGCCCGACGTGGTGTGCCTTCAGGAAGTGGTCGAGAGCGAGCGCGGCAACCAGGCACAGTGGCTGGCGGAGGCGCTGGGCGGCTGGCCGATGGCGTTCGCGGGAGCCCGCTACCGGCCGGTCGCCGGGGTGCAGTTCGGCAACGCCATCCTGAGCCGCCGCCCCATCGAGGCGACCGGGCGGACCGACCTGCCGGAGACGCTCGACGAGAGGGAGGTGCAGCGCGTGGCGTTGCATGCCCGCACCGGCGGGGTCGATGTGTACAGCACGCACCTGGCCTGGCAGCTCCATGACGCCGCCCTGCGGGAGCGCCAGGTGCTGGCGCTGGTGCGCTTCGTCGAGGAGACCCGCGACCCGGCCGCCGCACTGGGCCCGGTCGTGGCCGGCGACTTCAACGCCGAGCCCGACGCCACCGCCATCCGCTATCTGTGCGGCCTCGCCACCCTGGACGGCGCGAGCACCTACTTCCAGGACGCGTGGCGGCTGGCGGGCGACGGCGGCCCTGGCCTGACGTGGTCCAACGCCAACCCCCACGCCGCGCTCGACGAGGAGCCCGATCGGCGCCTCGACTACATCTTCAGCGGGTTCCACGGCCCCGCGGCCGCCGGGCGGCCGGTCGCCTGCAGGGTCGTCGCCGACGAGCCGGTCGAGGGCGTCTGGCCGACGGACCACTTCGGCGTCCTGGCCGACCTCCACGACTGAGCCCGACCGCGCTCCGCGTTCATTACTGTGCGGGGGAGTGCCGGTACACTCGGAAGCCATCATCGGCTGGGTGGGGAAGACCAACGGGGGCGTGTTGTGAGCGACGTGTCGGGGACAGCGACCGGACGTGACGGAGTCGGCCTGATCGACAGCACCGTCCCCCACGCGGCCCGGGTCTACGACTACATGCTCGGTGGGGTGACCAACTTCGAGGTCGACCGGGCCGCCGCCGAGCAGGCCGCGGCCCTGGTGGGGGGCATGGACCGGATCCGGTCCGAGGTGCGGTCCAACCGGGCCTTCCTGGGCCGGGCGGTGCGCTACCTGATCCATGAGGCCGGCATCCGCCAGTTCCTGGACATCGGCACCGGCATCCCCAACGACGACAACGTGCACGCCGTGGCCCTCCGGGAGGCGGCCGACGCCCGCGTCGTCTACGTCGACCACGACCCGATCGTCCTGGCCCACGCCCACATCCTGCTGAAGGATGCGCCTGCGGGCTCCGTCACCTACCTCCAGGCCGACTTCCGGAACCCCGAGGACATCGTCGGGCGGGCCGGCGCGCGGCTCGACCTCACCCAGCCGGTGGCGGTGATGCTGGTCGGCCTGCTGCACCACTTCCGCGACGCCGACAAGCCGGGAGAGCTGGTCGGCCGGCTGGTGCGGCACATGCCGTCGGGCAGCTACCTCGTGGTCTCACACCTCGCCGGCGACATCCACGCCGAGGGGTACGTCGAGGCGGGCGAGGCGCTCGACGAGGCCATGGAGGAGGCGCTGGTCCTGCGTTCCCACGACGAGGTGGCCGCGTTCCTCGCCGGCTGCGAGCTGATCGAGCCGGGCGTGGTGCAGGTGGACGAGTGGCACCCGCCCGACGACCCCGCCCCGGGGCTCGAGGGCTGGACCAACCCGCTGTGGGCCGGGATGGGTCGGGTTCCGTAGAGGAGGAAACGTGGGAGAGCTGTCGCGCCGGAGCGTACTGAAGGGGATCGCCGCTGGTGTCACCGTGGTGGGCTGGAGCGCGCTGGACCGGGCGTGGATCCCGGCCGGGGCCAGCGAAGTGGCCCGAGCCGGCGCCACGCCGCTGCCGCCACTGGACGGCACCGTCGAGATGTCGCCGGCGGCGCTGGCTGCTTTCTCCGGCGACTTCGGGCGCCTGGTCACCGGCACGCCGATGGCCGTGCTGCGGCCGGGGTCGGTCAAGGACATCGTCACCATGGTCCGCTACGCCCGCAGCCACGGGCTGACCATCGCCATGAACGGCCAGAGCGGCACCGACGACGAGTTCGAGTCCCACTCCAACTTCGGCCAGGCGCTGGTGCCCGGGGGCATCGCCATCGACGCCCGCAGCCTGCGGACCATCCACAGCATCAACGGCGAGCGCGCCGACGTGGACGCCGGGGTGACGTGGTCCGAGCTCGACGCGGCCGCCGCGCCCCTCGGCCTGACCCCGCCGATGTTGACCGACTTCGTGCACCTGTCGATCGGCGGGACGCTGAGCGTGGGCGGCACCGGGGGGACCATGCAGAAGGTCGGGGCCCAGGTCGATACCGTCCGGTGGCTCGAGGTGGTCACCGGCGAGGGCAAGCGGGTCCAGTGCGCGCCGGACGACAACCCCGGCCTGTTCAACGCGGTGCTCGCAGGGGCCGGCCAGTGCGCGGTGATCGTCCGGGCCAAGCTGGCGATGGCCCGGCGGCAGACCCACGCGCTGGTCTTCAACCTGTTCTACGACGATCTCGCCACCTACCTCGCCGACCAGCTCACCGTGCTGGGCGACGGGCGCTTCACCCACCAGGAGGGCCAGATCGTCCGCCGGCCCGACGACACCGGCTGGCGCTACATGCTGGAGGCCGCGTCGTACTTCACGCCGCCCGCGGTACCCGACCAGGCGGCGCTGCTGGCCGGGCTGTCCGACAATCGGGCCGAGGCGGTGATCACCACCGTGACCTACGAGGAGTGGGTCCACCGGGTCGACCCCGCGGTCGTCGCCCTCAAGGGCGCGGGGTTCTGGGCCCAGCCCCACGCCTGGGTGAGCCTGTTCGTGCCCGCCTCCCGGGCGGCCGAGTTCGCCACCTTCGTGACCTCCCAGCTCACCCCGCCCGACCTCGGGGCCGGGCTGGCAATCTACTTCCCCATCGCCAGCGCCCGCCTCACCCGGCCGCTGATGGTCGTGCCTCGCGGCGAGCCGGCCGCATTCCAGTTCAGCCTGCTGCGGTTCCCGTTCCCCTTCCCCGGTCAGCCGAGCAACGAGGCGATGCTCGCCCAGAACCGGGCCTTCTTCGACAAGGCCGTCGAGCTGGGCGGCAACCGCTACATCATCGGGGCCGTGCCGAACATGACGCCCGCGGACTGGCAGCACCACTACGGCGCCGTGTTCCCGTTCTTCCAGCGGGCCAAGGCGGCCAACGACCCCGATCGGATCCTGACGCCGGGCCAGCACATCTTCGGCTGACGCCCGGGCGTCGCCCGCGGGTCATTCGAAGCCGAAGGCCGGCGGGAGGATGACCACGACCACGGCCGCCCACAGGGCGAAGACGGGCAGGTAGGCGGTCTGCCAGCGTTCGAGCCGGTGGAAGGGGACGCTCCGGGCGAGGAACCGGACGGAGAGCCAGGCGGCCACCGACAGGTTGACCAGGAGCACGAGGTTGAGGCCCAGCGCCGCCGCCCGGTTGGCGGTGAAGCCGAGGTCGCCGATCCGGTCCGCCATGGACGCGAGGACCATCACGTCCAGCAGCAGGGCGCTGACCACGGCACCCAGCTGGATTCGGTCCATCCACCCCGGGGTGGGCGAGGGTTCCCGGGCGGACATGCCGTAGAGGACGAGGCCGAGGACCACCACCATCAGCGCGTCGAAGACGCCCAGGAGCTCGCGGTCGAACGCCTCGCCCAGCCCGGTCACCGCGTAGGAGATGGCGGCCCCGGCCAGCATCACGGCGAACAGGGGCGTGAAGATCATGGTCAGCACCGGCGCCATGTTCTCCACGACCCGCTGCTTGGACTCGACCAGCCAGGCGGCGACGACCACGGCCCCGGCGGAGCCGATCGGCAGCACCCAGTTCGCCACTACATCGGGATCGACGCCGGTCGGTTCGAGGACCGCCCCGGTCAGGGCGGTGAGCACCCCACCGCCGAGCGCGATCAGCGTGTAGTAGATGAACCACTCGCCGGTGAAGCGGACGAAGTCCATGCGCCGTTCGTGCGAGTGCAGCACGCCGCTCATGTACGGGTAGGCGACCACGAACCACAGGACGACCGGCAGGTGCGTGACCGCGAGGACCTCGGTCGCCCCGTCCTCCTCGAACGGGTAGGCGTTGATGACCACCGCGGCGGCCAGGAACACCGCCGCCGGCACCAGGAGCGTGCGCCAGGGAAGGCGCCGCTCGCGGGCGAGCCAGCCGGCGAGGAAGGGGATGACGAGCAGGCTCACGTTCCGGTACAGCCAGTCGGGCTGCTCGTCGGGATACCCGGCGACCAGGAGCGCGACCAGGAGCGTGACGGCTGCGCCCGCCGCGAAGAGCAGGGCCTCGAGCCATCGGCTCGCCACCGCCCGGTCCTCGTCGCCCCCCGACAGGACCAGCTGCCGCCACAACCGCCCGGTGTGCTCGCGGGCGAACTCCCGCGCCAGCACGTCGAGGCTGCCCATCCGCTTGACCGCGATCAGGAACGCCTCGTCGGCCGCGAGGCCGGCGGCGTTGAGGTCGGCGATCTGATCCCGTAGATGGGCCTCCAGCTCGTCGACGTCACGGCCGTCGACCGCCGGCACCTGGCCGACGAAGGAGCGCCACTCGGCGATCTCCAGCTCCAGCGATTCCATGGCCTCCACGGCTCAGGCTCCCCCGAGCGCGAGCGGCGGCATGTCGCCGCCGCCCCAGACATCACCGAGGGCTCGGGTCACCGTCACCCATTGCCGCTTGTGGCCGGCCAGCGCGGCATGGCCCTCGTCGGTGAGTGCGTAGTACTTGCGGCGCCGCCCGCCGGTGGGCGCCTCCCACTCCGGGGTCACGAACCCGAGCCGCTGCAGGCGGTGGAGCAGCGGGTAGAGCATCCCGTCGGTCCACTCGAGCTCACCGTCGGAGAGCTCCCGCACCCGCTTGAGGATGGCGTACCCGTAGCTCTTGCCCTCGGCCAGGATGGCCAGCACCAGCGGTGTCGCCGACGCGGCGACCAGGTCCTTGTCGATCTGCATCCGGCCCCCTATCCCTTGAGCGCTTATGCATAGAACTACAAGGTATGATACCGTGCCCACCGTGGCGAACAAGACACAGCCGACGGATGCGTCGGTGGCGGCCTTCGTCGCGGAGCTCGCCGACGAGCGCCAGCGAGCCGACAGCGAGCGGCTCATCGCCCTGATGAGCAAGGTGACGGGCGAGCCCGCCACCATGTGGGGGCCGTCGATCATCGGCTTCGGCTCGTACCACTACCGCTACGCCAGCGGCCGGGAGGGCGACGCCCCGCTCGTCGGCTTCTCGCCCCGGAAGACGGCGCTCACCCTGTACGCCTCGGCCGGCGAGGACGCGCGGGCGGAGCTGCTGGCCCGGCTCGGCCCGCACACGATCGGCAAGAGCTGCGTCTACGTGAAGCGCCTCTCCGACGTGGACGAGCGGGCGCTGGCCGACCTGGTCCGGGCCGGGGTCGCCTACGCCCGCGCGCAGGACGTGGCGCCCTGACCGCTGCCCTCCGTGCGTAGTCCCCTCGAGCGGGTCGAGGAGCACCAGATCGGCAGCGCCGTGGCCGCCGGCTGGGGGCTGCGCTGCGACGAGCTCCGCTACTTCCCCGAGGGCGGCGGCGCATACCACTGGATCGCTCAGGGCGCCGGCCGGCGCTGGTTCGTGACGTGCGACGACCTCGACACGAAGCCGTGGCTCGGCTCGGACCGGGAGTCGGTGTTCGGCGGCTTGCTGGCGGCGTACGGAACGGCGATGGCGCTGCGAGCCTCGGGTTTGCCTTTCGTCGTCGCCCCGCTGGCGACGGCCACCGGCGCACCGGCCGAGCGGGTCGACGAGCGCCACAGCGTGGCGGTCTTCGAGTACACCGAGGGCGAGCCCGGTCGGTGGGGCCGGCCGGCCGACGTCCCGGCGCGCCGGGAGCTGGTCACGATGCTCGGACGGCTCCACCGGGCCCCACCTCCCGGGCCCGCTCTGCCCCGCCGCAGCCTCGAGCTGCCCGGCCGCCGAGGCTTCGAGGAGGCCCTGGACGACCTCGACCGGCCTTGGGGCGGCGGGCCGCTGTCCGAGCCCGTGCGGCATGAGCTCGCGAAGAATCGGGACCTGCTCGTCGGGTGGCTGGCGGACCTCGATCGCTACGCCGCCCGTCTGGGTGAGGGGGATGGTCATGCGGTCGTCACCCACGGCGAGCCCCATCCCGGCAACCTCATCCTCACCGCCGCCGGCCTGTCGCTGGTCGACTGGGACACCGTGGCCCTGGCCCGGCCCGAGCGCGACCTGTGGATGCTCGTGGACGGCGATCGGGGCCTCTCGGCCGCCTACCGCGACGTCACCGGCGTCGAGCTCGACCGGGACGGGTTGGCGGCCTACCGGCGGCTGTGGGCCCTCAGCGACGCCGTCTCGTTCACGGCGCGGCTGCGGGGCGAGCACCGGCAGAACACCGATGCGAACCGCTCGCTCGCCGCGCTGCGCCTCATCCTCCAGGGCCGGGAGCCGGCTCCGTACGGCCCAGCGCCCGCGGCCGGCTCACGTTCCTAGCTCGCTCCGGCGATCTCCACGGGATCTCCAGGTGCTGTCCATGCCTCGCCAGGCGGCGCGGGCGCAGAGTCGGGACCATGGTTGCCACTCTCCCCCTGGAGCGCCCCAAAGAGCGCCCCGTAGAGCGGCCCCGGACCTGGGGCCACGACGTCCTGGGCGGCGTCCGGGCCATGGTGCCCTGGATGCTCGGCATAGGCCCCTACGGGCTGGTGATCGGGGTCAGCGCCGCTCACGCCGACATCCCCACCGCCGCCGGGTGGTTCACCGGGCCCGCCATCTTCTCCGGCAGTGCCCAGGTGGCCACGATCGAGCTGCTCGACGCCGGCGCCGCCCCGCTGATCGTGATCGCCACCGCCCTCGCCATCAACGCCCGCCTGATCATCTACTCGGGCGCCATGGCCGCCCACTGGCAGGACGCGCCTCGCTGGTGGCGGGCGCTGGCGGCGTACCTGCTGGTCGACCCCACCTTCGCGGTCGGCGTCGCCCGCTACGAACAGCCGGGCGACCGCGCCGCCGCCCACCGGCACTACCTCGGCGGGGCCGTCGCCCTCTGGGTCACGTGGCTCGTCGCCATCGCCGTCGGCGCGACGGTCGGGGCCCAGCTCCCCGCCGGCCTGCACCTCGAGTTCGTGATCCCGCTGTTCCTGGTGGGCGAGGTCGTCACCCGGCTGACCAGCCCGGCGATGCGCCGGGCCGCCTTCACTGCCGCGGCCGTGGCGGTCGTGGGGTACGCGGCTCCGCTGCACCTCGGCCCGGTCGCCGCCATCGCCCTCGGCATCGCCGTCGGCCTCCTCACGCGGGACGCACAGCCGTGACCGCCTGGCTCGTGGTGGCGGTGGTGGGGATCGGGACCTACCTGTTCCGCATCAGCATGGTCGGGCTGGCCGGCCGCCCCGGCGCCTCGGCCCGGTTCGAGCGCGTCTCCCGCTTCGTGGTGCCGAGCGCCTTCGCCGCGCTGGCGGCCGGGGCCATCACCGCCGCGTGTGTGGGGGCCGGCCCGTCAGGATCCGTCGCTCCGCTGGGGGCGGTGACCGTCGCCGCCCTGGCCGTCCACCGGAGCGGGTCGGCGCGTGCCGCCATCTTCGTCGGCCTGCCCACCCTCTGGGTCCTCAACGCCCTCCTGCCCGGGTGAGAGGTCGAAGAACCGGCGGATCCACGCCGATCGCCGGGGCAGGATGCGCACCACGGGCAGGGCGAACACGACCTGGGAGATCGAGCCGAACCGCTCGTAGACGGCGGCGTTGATCGCCATGCCCAGCACGATGGCCCGTCCGGCGAAGAAGAACCAGCCGAGGGTGACGATGGTGGCGCCGATGGCCCCGTACAGCTGGGAGGCCCGGCCCATCCGGTCGGGGAGGTACAGCTGGCTCACCGCCTGCATGCCGGCGATCGTCGCTCCCACCAGGGCGCTGCCGGGAAGGAGGGCACCGGGGTCGCTGGTCGCCCGCGGCAGC
Source organism: Actinomycetota bacterium (assembly GCA_046734715.1). Taxonomy (GTDB): domain Bacteria; phylum Actinomycetota; class Acidimicrobiia; order Acidimicrobiales; family VFJN01; genus ZC4RG19. The sequence goes on from JBKPRV010000116.1 coordinate 17,058, forward strand.
ACCCAAGACACCGCCATCCAGGCGAGGCCGTAGACGGCGAACACGGCGAGGTACGAGACCCCGGCGGCGGCGACGCCCAAGTCGTCCCGCAGGCGGTTGACGATCGTGGACACGAGGCCGATGCCGACGATCACCCCGATCACGCCCCCGATCACCCGGATCGGGGCCCTCGTCCGCACCGGGAGCCGCCAGTTGAGGCAGCTGGCCGTGGTCAGCACCTTGCTCAGCGAGCGGCCGGTGAGGGCGACGCCGCCCAGGCCGACGATCAGCGCGCTCCACTGCGACGTCTCCTGCTGCGACAGCGCGGTGTTGATCTGGGCGGCGACGCCGCCAGTCACGCCGATCTGCTGGTTGACCTCGTCGGCGTCGATCCAGCGAGCGAGCAGCCCGGCGAGCCCGACCACGACCAGGAGCAGGGGCACGAAGAACAGGAACAGCCGGAACGCGACGGCGGCCCCGACGACCCCGCCCGCGGCCTCCCGGTCACGCTGGTAGATCCGCAGCCCGAGATCGACGAACGGCCGGTCGCCAAACCGCTCGCGCAGGTCCTCGACCCGGCGCAGGCCCGCGGCCCGTCCCTGCGCCACGAGCCGCTCGATGGCCGACGCTTCCTCGGGTGCTTGGTCTGTCACCGGTGGCGAAGATACGCGGCGCCGAGGATGTGGGGTGAGGCGGGCAGGGGGATACCGCCGTCGGGGATGCGGAAGTGCTCGATGCGGTCGATCTCGAAGCCGGCGGCCTCGATGGCCGCCCGGGTGTCACGGTGGGTGTGGCAGCCCCCGACGAAGGTCGGCCACAGCGTGGCGTCGAGCACGCGCTGCAGCCGCGCCAGCCCCGGCGTGTCCGCCCGGACATGCTCGAAGAACCGCAGCTCAGCGCCGGGGCGGAGCACGCGGCGGATCTCCGCCAGCGTCGCCGGCACATCGGGCACGGAGCAGAGCACGAGGGAGGTGACCGCGGCGTCGAAGGTGGCGTCGCCGGCGGGCAGGCGTTCGGCCACCCCGTCGACGACCTCGATCCGGACCGGGGCGTCCCGGGCGGCGACCTGCGCCAGCCCGCGGAGGTGGGCTTCGGGCTCGACCGCCAGGACGTCGGTGACCGCACTCGGGTAGCGGGCGAAGTTGAGGCCGTTGCCCGCGCCGACCTCGATGACCCGGCCTGCGAGCCCGCCGAGGAGCTGGTCGCGGCGTACGCCCCAGCCGGCCTCCTCCATGCGGGGGCTGCTCCACGCGTAGATGCGGGCGAACAACGGGTGGTGGACCTCTCGGGCCATGGATCCCTCCGGCTCAGATGACGGCCTGAACGTGCGTAGTGATCATGGCCAGCGAGAACACCACGTGCGAGGCTGCGAACCACCGCACGAGGGTGCGGGCGTCGACCCGGTCGGCGACCCGGATCGCGGCGCAGCCAGTAGCGGCCGTTGCCCGCGTCCTCGACCGCGGACGGGTCGGCGTCCTGGGCCCGGAAGTAGTGGGTGACCAGGCGCTTCCGCGTCAGCGACATGTCGTCGATGGGCGACCCGCCGTGGTACGGCTGGGCGTGCCAGATGAAGACGTCACCGGCCCGCGCCGCGTACTGCGTCCACCGATCAGGGCGGGGAGGTGCGGGTGCCGCGGCGCCGGTCGCGAGCGTCGGTGATGTGGGCGAGCGATGCCACGGTGTGGACGGCGAGCCAGCGGAGCGGCTCGGGCTCCCAGGGGCGAGAGCGATGACCCACCCAGGGCAGCCGGGTGAGGTCGCTGTCGACGCCGCGGACGAGGTCGGCGAGGCCCCGCCCGGCGGCGTTGGCGGCGGCGACGCCCTGGCCGGTGTAGCCGCCGGCCCAGGCGAAGCCGGTCTCCCGGTCGTAGCCGATGCCGGGGAGGAGGTCGCGGGGCACGCCCAGGACGCCGCCCCAGTGGTGGGTGAACCCGATGCCGTCGAGGGTGGGGAACAGCCGGACGAGCATCCGCCGCAGCCGGGCCCCGACGCGGGCATTGTGCATGGGCGAGGGCGGCACGCGGCTGCCCCACTTCGAGGCGCCGGCGAGGCCACCCCAGGCGATGCGCCCGTCGGCGGTCCGCTGGCCGTAGCCGAGCATCACTGCGCTCAGCTCGAACAGCTGCCGGTCGGCGAGGCCGATGCCCGCCCAGGTGGCGTCGTCGATGGGCTCGGTGGCCACCATGTAGTTGCCGAAGGGCAGCATCTCGCGCTCGTGGCCCTCCAGCGTGCGGGTGTAGGCCTCGGTCCCCCGGACGACCACGTCGGCGCGGACGGTGCCGTGCTCGGTGCGCACCGCCCGGCCGTCGAGCGACCGGACCGCGGTCCGCTCGTGGATCGTCCCGCCGAGGCGCTCGACCTCGCGTGCCAGGCCGCGGGCCAGCCGGGCCGGGTGCACGGCCGCGGCGTGCGGGGTGAAGATGGCCCCGAGGATCCCGGGGACGTCGACGATGGCCGCCGCCTGCCGGGCGTCGAGCAGAGTCCAGGCGTCGCCGATGCCGTAGCGCTCGTAGCCGGCGTGGTGCGCCCGGAGGCGCTTCAGCTGGCCGTCGTTGACCGCGAAGTAGATGGCCCCGCCCTTGTGGAAGCCGCAGTCGATGCCGGCATCCGCCACCACCGCTCCCACCTCGTCGACGCTGCGGTGCATCTCGCGCGCCATGGCCTCGACCGCCCCGGGCCCGCCGTCGCGCTCGACCGCGGCAAGGGGGCCGCCGTAGTCGCCGACGCACCACCCGCCGTTGCGGCCCGAGGCGCCGAACCCGGCGACCTCCCGCTCCAGCACGACAACCCGGAGGCTCGGATCCGCCCGCAGCAGCGAGTGCGCGGTCCACAGCCCGGTGAACCCGGCCCCGACGATGGCGACGTCGGCGTCGCGGTCGCCGGGGAGCGGGGTCCGGGGGCTCAGGTCGTCGCCGTCGGTGAGCGAGTCGTGCCAGTACGAGAGCGGGGCCACGGCCATAGGGCGGACATCATGTCTCGCTCAGGCGAGCGACGGCGGCGGTTCCTTCCAGGTGTCCCAGTAGGCCACCTCGGCCACCGGCCGGCGCGGGGCCTCGCCCCACCGCCCCGTCGGGTAGCCCATGGGGATCATCGCCCACGTCGTCACGTCGTCGGGGATGCCGAGCACGGCCCGGACCTCCCCCTCCTGCAGGCGGTGCACCGTGGTGAGCGTCGTGCCCAGCCCGAGCGCCCGGGCCGCCAGGAACAGGTTCTGCACGGCGGGGAACACCGACGCCTCGGCCTGGCCGACCTGGCCCCGGGAGCAGGGCAGGAGGATCACGGGCGCGTCGCCCATGTGCTTCCCGAGGTGGTCGGCCGAGCGCAGCATCCGCGCGACCGCCGGCGACCCGTCGGCCTGGGCCGCGTAGAAGTCGTGCACGGGGGCCCAGCACGCCTGGTAGATCTCGCCGAGGCGGCGGCGCTTGTCCGGGTCGCGCACCACCATCCACCGCACGGGCTGGCTGTTGCCGCCGGTCGGGGCCTTGGTGGCCGCCTCGACGACCTTCAGCACGTCGGCGTCGCTCACCGGCCGGGTGGCATCCAGCCGCCGCATGGCGCGGGTGGTGGCGATGGCCTCGAAGACGTCCATCAGTTCAGTCCCTTCTGTCCCAACCGCTCTGTTCGATACGCCGAAGAGAATTTATTCTTGTGGGGATCGCGAGGGGGGCCAGATGACCGTCACCGGAACGTCCGCAACGCTCGGAGTCGATCCCGTCGAGGACCTGCGGGCTTGGCTCGAGGAGAACTGGGACCCGGACCTCACCGTGGGCGAGTGGTGGGAGCGCCTCGGACTGGCCGGCTGGGCCAACCCGATCCTGCCCCCGGACTGCTTCGGGCGGGGCCTCTCCCGGGGTGACGTCGTGCGGGTGTCCAGCGAGATCGCCCGCTTCGGCGCGCTCGGCGCGCCCGTCGGGCTCGGTCTGAACCTGGCGGCACCGACCATCGCCACCCACGGGACGAAGGAGCAGATCGACGCCTACATCCCCGACATCGTCACCGGCCGGATGGGGTGGTGCCAGCTGTTCAGCGAACCCGGGGCGGGCTCGGACCTCGCGGGGCTGACCACCCGGGCGGTGAAGGACGGCGACGTCTGGATCGTCAACGGCCAGAAGGTGTGGACCTCCGGCGGCCACCTCGCCGACCTCGGGATGCTGCTGGCCCGCACCAACCCCGAGGCGCCGAAGCACCAGGGCATCACCTGGTTCGCGCTCGACATGCACCAGCCCGGCGTCGAGGTGCGCCCGCTCAAGGAGATGACCGGCCAGACCGCGTTCAGCGAGGTGTTCTTCACCGACGCCGTGGTGCACGACCGTGCCCGCATCGGCGACGTCAACAACGGCTGGACGGTCGCCAACACCACCCTCGCCTTCGAGCGTTCGGGCATGGGAGCCGGCGGGGGCGCCGCCGCGGCCCGGCGCGGGGCGCTGGCCGCTCGCCCGGGCACGGTGGCCCGCGACCTGCAGA
>JBKPRV010000117.1:0-13514 GCA_046734715.1 Actinomycetota bacterium
CCCTAGGACCGGCCGGTTCCGGTCCCGGGCTGCCAGACTGCATCCCATGACCGCCGCCGTGCCCGACCTGCGCGCCACCCTGGGGGCGACGGAGATCGCCCGGGACGCCGTCCGGGTGGCGGGCCCCGACGCGGTCGCCTACCTCCAGGGCCAGCTCAGCCAGGACGTCGAGGACCTCGACGTGGGCACGACCGCCTGGTCTTTCCTGCTCCAGCCCACCGGCAAGGTGGACGCCTGGCTGCGGGTCACCCGTACCGCGGCCGACGAGGTGGTGCTCGACGCCGACGGCGGCCACCGCGACGCGCTGCTCGCCCGGCTGCGGCGCTTCCTGCTGCGCACCAAGGCCGACATCGACCCGCTCGACTGGCGCGCGGTCGCCCTGCGGGGACCGGGCGCCGTAGCCGCCGCGGGCGATGCCCCGGCCGAGTTGCGGGTCCCTGCCGGCTGGCCCGGGGTCGAGGGCGCCGACCTGCTCGGTCCGGCGGTGGCGATCCCGGCGGGGGTGGACTCCGTGAGCCTGGACGCCTACGAGTCGCTGCGCATCCGTGCCGGGGTCCCTTCCCTGGGCGCCGAGCTGACCGACGCCACCATCCCGGCCGAGGCCGGGCCCTGGGTCATCGCCGAGTCCGTCGACTTCACCAAGGGCTGCTTCACCGGCCAGGAGCTGGTGGCCCGCATCGACAGCCGGGGCGGGCACGTGCCGCGCCTGGTACGGGGCGTGGACCTGCCCGGCGACCAGGCTCCGGACGTGGGCGCGGCGGTCACGGTCGAGGGCCACGAGGTAGGGCGCCTCACGTCGCTGGCGCCCCGGCCGGGCGGCGGTCACGTCGGGTTGGCGGTGGTGGGGCGGGCGGTGGTCCCGCCGGCCCCGGCCCGCGTGGGCGAGGTCGAGGCGACGATCGTCGAGCTGCCGTTCGGGGATTGAGGGGACGGATCGGGTGGCACCGACGCACTACGACGTCCTGGGGGTGGACGTGACCGCCACGCCCGAGGAGGTCCGGGCCGCCTACCGCCTGGCCGCCCGCGACCACCATCCCGACGCCGGCGGCGATGCCGGGCGCATGCAGGAGGTCAACGCCGCCTGGCATGTGCTCGGCGACCCGGTCCGTCGTGCCGCCTACGACCGCGAGCTGGGCCGCCCGCCGCCGCGGCGGACGAACGGCGGCGGGGAGCCCGAGGAGCCGGACGGCCTCCTCGACGTCGAGCTCGACCCCGACCTGTTCGACACCCGGCCGCTGGGCGAGACCCGGGCGCTGACGGGCTGGTGGGCGCTGATGCCCCCGGCCACGGTGCTGGCCGCCATCGGCGCCTTCTTCGCGGCCTTCGTGTTCCGCGCCCCGAGCTTCCTGGCCCTGTCGGGCGGGCTGGGCGTGCTGGCGCTGGGCCTCTTCGTGCTGGCGCCGCTGCGGGCGATGAGCCGCAAGCCCTGACCCACTAGGGTCGCCGCGATGTCGGACATCGTGTACATCGTGAAGCTCACCACCGCGCCCGGTCGCCGGGACGAGGCGCTGGCCGCGCTGGGCAAGCTGGTCGACGCGGCCGAGAGCGAGCCGGGCACGCTCAGCTACGCGATGCACACCGACGCGGCGGACGCGGAGGTGATCTGGTTCTACGAGGTGTACGCCGACCAGGCCGCGTTCGAGGCCCACAGCGGCAGCCCCACCATGGCCGAGATCGGGGCCGCGCTGGGCGGGGGCCTGGTGGCAGCCCTGCCCGAGCTGCACCGGGTCGACGTCGTGCGGCGCAAGGGCGAGGCGGGCTGACCCCGTCCCGGACGGCGATGGCCACCTACCTGGACCGCATCCTCGCCGCCCACCGGGCCGCGGCCGAGGCGGACGGTCGGGCGCTGGCCCCGCTGGTGACCGAGGCCCGGGCCCAGCCTCCGGCCCGGGGCTTCGTCGCCGCCCTCCGGGATGCGGACGGTGTAGGGGTGGTGGCCGAGGTCAAGCGGCGCTCGCCGTCCAAGGGCGACCTGGCGGCCGGGCTCGACCCCGCCGGGCTGGCGGGCGCGTACGAGCGGGGTGGGGCCCGCTGCCTGTCGGTCCTCACCGACCGGGAGTTCTTCGGTGGCTCGCCCGACGACCTGCGGGCGGCCCGCGCCGCCACCGGGCTGCCGGTGCTGCGCAAGGACTTCACCGTCGCCCCCGCCGACGTGTGCGACGCCCGCATCATGGGGGCCGACGCGGTGCTGCTGATCGCGGCCGCGCTCGACGACGACGAGCTGGGCGAGCTGCACACGCTGGCGCTGGACGTGGGCCTGGACGTCCTGGTCGAGGTGCACGACGAGCAAGAGCTGGAGCGGGCCCTGGCCGCCGGCGCCGCCCTGGTCGGGGTCAACCAGCGCGACCTGGTGACCTTCGAGGTCGACCACGCCCGCGCCGAGCGGGTGGGTCGGGCCATGCCCGACACCGTGGTGCGGGTGGCCGAGTCCGGCATCCGCGGCCCCGACGACGCCCGCCGCCTGGCCGCCGCGGGGTTCGACGCAGTGCTGGTGGGGGAATCCCTGGTCACCGCCCCCGACCCCGCCGCGGCCGTGGCCGCCCTGCGCGCCGCCGCGTCCTGAACCACCCGGGTTTCGGTGCGAGGCGGGCATCCCCGTCTCGGTAGCCTTCCCGCGTGTTCGTCAAGGTGTGCGGGATCACGAGCGAGGAGGACGCGCTGGTGGCGGTGGCCATGGGCGCCGACGCCGTGGGCTTCGTGTTCTCGCCCTCGTCCCGCCAGATCGCCCCGCAGCGGGCGGCCGATATCGCCCGGCGCCTGCCGGCCGAGATCGTCACCGTGGGCGTGTTCCGGAACGAGCCCCGCGAGCGGGTGATCGACGTCATCCACCAGGCGCGGCTGCGCGCCGCGCAGCTACACGGGCACGAGTCCAGCGCCGACTGCCACTGGGTGCGCCAGCGGGTGCGGTGGCTGATCCGGGGGTTCGCGGCAGGCGACCCTCACCTCGACCAGGCCGACGAGTACGGCGCCGACGCCATCCTCATCGACTCCTCCGCCCCCGGCTCGGGCGAGGTGTTCGACTGGTCCCTGGCCGAGGGCGCCCCGTCCAACCGGCGGATCATCCTGGCCGGCGGCCTGACCCCGGCCAACGTGGCCGACGCCATCCGGGTGGTGCGGCCCTGGGGCGTCGACGTGTCGACCGGGGTCGAGTCCGCCCCCGGGCGCAAGGACGCCAGCAAGATCCGGGCCTTCGTGGAGGCGGCCAAGGCCGCGGAGCCGCCCGAGCCTCCGGCGCAAGGCGACCGCGCCGTCCGGCCATTCGACTGGATGGTCGACGAGCGCCCGTGATCCACTGAAGGACCCCCGCCATGACCGACACCACCCACTCCGTGCCTCCCGCGCCCGTGATGGGCGACCCGGGGCCGTCCGGCCGCTTCGGCGACTTCGGCGGGCTGTTCGTGCCCGAGACCCTGGTGCCCGCATGCCATGAGCTGGAGGAAGCGTTCCGGTCGGCGTGGGCCGATCCCGCCTTCCGGTCCGAGCTGGATGCACTGCTACGGGACTACGCCGGGCGGCCGTCGCTGCTCACCGACTGCGCCAACCTGTCGGCCGAGCTGGGCTGCCGGGTGCTGCTCAAGCGCGAGGACCTCAACCACACCGGCTCCCACAAGATCAACAACGTGCTGGGCCAGGCGCTCCTGGCCAAGCGCATGGGCAAGGCCCGGGTGGTGGCCGAGACCGGCGCCGGCCAGCACGGCGTGGCCGCGGCCACGGCCGCCGCGCTCATGGGGCTGGAGTGCACGGTCTACATGGGCGACGTCGACATGGAGCGCCAGAAGCTCAACGTGTTCCGCATGCAGCTCCTCGGCGCCGAGGTGCGCCCGGCGTCGTCGGGCTCGCGCACGCTCAAGGACGCGGTCAACGAGGCCCTGCGGGACTGGGTGGCCACGGTGGAGACGACCCACTACCTGATGGGATCGGCCCTGGGGCCGCACCCGTACCCGTACATGGTGCGCGAGCTGCAGCGGGTGGTCGGCGACGAGGCCCGCGAGCAGTGCCGGGCCCAGCTGGGACGGGATCCCGACGTGGTGGTGGCGTGCGTCGGCGGTGGGTCCAACGCCATCGGCATCTTCTCCGGCTTCGCCGACCTTCCCGACGTCGAGCTGGTCGGCGTCGAGCCTGCCGGCGGGGCGGCCATCGGCCACGGCATCCCCGGGGTGGTGCACGGCAGCAAGTCGTTCCTGCTCCAGGACGAGGAGGGCCAGGTGCTGGAGGCCGAGTCGGTCTCCGCGGGGCTCGACTACCCGGGCGTGGGGCCGGAGCACTCGTACCTGGCGGCCATCGGCCGGGCCCGCTACGTCCCCGCCAGCGACGGCGAGGTCCTCGCCGCCTTCGAGCTGCTGGCCCGCACCGAGGGGATCATCCCGGCGCTCGAGTCGGCCCACGCCCTGGCCTGGGTGACCCGCGAGCGGGCGTCGCTCGGTGGCAAGGTGGTGCTGGTGAACCTCTCCGGTCGGGGTGACAAGGACGTGGCGCAGGTGGCGGACATCCTCGCCGCGGGCGCGCCGGGCTCGGGCTCGGAGCGCGCATGACCGTGTTGAGCGAGGTGGGCCGGCTGGAGTCGAGCCTGCGGAAGTCCCGGGACGCCGGCCGCAAGCTGCTGGTCCCGTACGTGACCGGTGGCCTGCCGGGCTGGGAGCGCTCGGTCGAGGCCTGTGCCGCGGCGGGGGCCGACGCCATCGAGGTCGGCATCCCCTTCTCCGACCCGGTGATCGACGGTCCCACCGTCCAGGAAGCGTCCGAGCGCGCCCTCGCCGCGGGCGCCACGCCCCAAGGCATTGTCGGTGCCATCGGCGCCATCGAGACCGGCGGCGTCCCCGTGGTGGTGATGACCTACTACAACACCGTCCACCGTTATGGCCACGAGCGCTTCGCGGCGTCCCTGGTGGCGGCGGGCGTGGCCGGGGCCATCGTCCCCGACCTCCCGCTGGAGGAGATCGGCCCCTGGGCGGCCGCGGCCGACGAAGCCGGTGTCGAGACGATCCTGCTGGCCGCGCCCACCGGCTCGGACGAGCGCCTGGCCCGCGTCTGCGCCCGCTCCCGCGGCTTCGTCTACGGCGTCGGCCTGCTGGGCGTGACCGGCGAGCGCGCCGAGCTGGCCCGCAGCGCCCTGAGCATCGCCCGCCGGCTCAAGTCGTTGACGGACAAGCCCGTCCTCATCGGCATCGGCATCTCCAACCGGGCCCAGGCGGCCGAAGTGGCCGGCGTGGCCGACGGGGCCGTGGTGGGCTCGGCCGTGGTCCGGCGCCTGCTCGACGGTGGCGGTCCCGAAGCCGTCGGCGCCTTCGTCGCCGACCTCCGAGCGGGCCTCGACGCCGCGTCGGCGGGCCGCCCATGAGCTACGACGACCCGCCTCCCGACCGCCCAGACCCGCGCGACCATCCCAGCTCGCGCGGCCGCCCGCCCGAGGGCTGTCCCCCGGGCGGGTACGGCCACCCGCCGGCCGAGGGTCAGCCGCCCGACCCCTACGCCCACCCGTCGGCCGGCGGCCAGGCCCCCGACCCCCACGCGCACCCGTCGGCCGGCGGCCGGTCGCCCGACCCGTACGGCCGCGATCGTGGCGGGTACGGCGATCCGTCCGGCAACGGCCGGGCCGGCGGCGCCCACAACCAGTACGGCCATTCCTCGGGCAACGGCCAGTGGTCCGGCGCCTACGGCCCTCCGCCTGGAGGCGCTCAGCCGCCGGGCCCGTACGGCCATCCCTCGGGCAACGGCCAGTGGTCCGGCGCCTACGGCCCTCCGCCTGGAGGCGCTCAGCCGCCGGGCCCGTACGGCCATCCCACGGCCGGCGGCCAGGGGTCCGGCGCCTACGGCCAGTCCTGGTCCGGCCCCGATGCCGGCCCGTATGGCCAGCCCTCGGCCGGCGGCCAGGCCCCTGGCGCGTACGGCCCTTCGCCTGCCGGCACTCCGACGCCTGGCGCCTACGGCCCGCAGCCCGGTGCCTATGGCCCGCCGTCCGGTGCATATGGGGCGTCCGGGGGCAACGTCCCCCCGGGCCCGGGGGCCCAGGTCGGGCCGTTCCCGCCGCCGAGCGGCTGGGGGCCCTCGGGCGCGTACTCGCCGCCCGCGCCTGGTGGGTACCAGCCGGGGCCTCCGGGGTACGGGGCGCCGCCGGGATACGGGGGGCCGTACTACTACCAGGGACCGCCGCTGGCTCCCCGCCGCCGCAAGGGCCCGATCATCGCGGTCGCCACCGTGGCCGTGATCGGCCTGGTCGCCATCGGGGCCGTGGTCGTCACCTCCGGGAACCAGTATCCGGACGAGTGGGACTCGCGGGTCTCCGACCTCGTCGATTTCGTCGAGTCCGAGCGGGGCCTCGACTTCGAGCATCCCGTGCCGGTCGAGTTCCTCAGCGACGCGGAGTACTCGGACGAGACCCGGGTCGACGAGTCCGCCGTGACCGACGCCGACCGCACGGCTATGGAGGAGGACTCGGCCGCGCTCGTCGCGTTGGGTCTCGTCCCCGCCGACCTCGACCTGCTGGAGGCGGGGAACGACCTCACCGACAGCGGGACGCTCGCCTTCTACGACCCCACCAGCGAGCGCGTCGTGGTGCGGGGCGACGAGTTGACGCCCGCGCTCCAGGGCACGCTGGTCCACGAGCTGACCCACGTGCTGCAGGACCAGCACTTCGACCTCGAGCAGCCGCCTCCCGAGGACACCGCCGGGGCCTACGAGGCGCAAGCCGCCATCGTCGAGGGCGACGCCATGCGTGTCGAGACCGCCTGGACCTACACCCTGTCCCAGGCCGACCAGGACGCCTACTGGAACGACAACATGTCCGCGGGCGACGCCAGCGAGGAGCAGCTGGCCGGCGTCCCCGGCGCCCTCCAGGCTCAGTTCGCGGCGCCCTACGCCTTTGGTGAGCCGCTGGTCACGCTGCTGGCGTTGTCCGGCGGCAACGACGAGGTCGACCACGCCTTCGAGGACCCGCCCGTCACGTCCGAGCAGCTGATCGACCCCCGGGCCCTGTTCGCCGGCAACGAGGCCATCGACGTGGAGACCCCCGAGGTGCCCGACGGCGGCGACCGTCTGGGTCGGGCCGGGGAGCTGGGGGCCAGCACCCTGCTGGTGCTGCTCGCCGATCGCATCGACGCCTTCCAGGCCCTCGACGCGGTGGACGGGTGGGGTGGCGACTCGGCGGTCACCTACAAGCTCGACGGGCGCACCTGCCTGCGGGGCCGGCTCGTGGGCGACACGCCGACCGACACCGAGGAGCTGCACCAGGCGCTCGACGCCTGGGTGGCCGCGGGGCCGGCCGGGGTCGCCAGCGTGGCGGTGGAGGGCGACCAGATCGCTCTGGAGTCCTGCTCGCCCGATCCCGGCGCGGGCGCGGCTGCGGCCAGCACCCGGTCCCTCGACGCGCTGGGAGCGGTGGCGGCCCGGTCGTTCGTCATGGCCCAGGCCGAGGACGCCGGCTACGCCCACGACCAGGCCTTCGGGATCGGAAACTGCGCGATCCGCACGGCCACGATGGACGTCATCACCTCGGAGGACGAGTCGGCGGCCTCCGACTTCCAGCACGCCATCGACGAGTGCTGGCCAGACGACTGAGCGTGGTTTTCGTCCTTGACGCTTCGCCCGCTCGGGCATAGAAAACGGGCGGCTTGGTGTGGTTGGGGGGCGCCCGTGGCGGAGGTCAGTGCGGTGGACATGGGGCTGCCCGCCAGCTTCGTGTGGAGCTACGACCAGGCCAGCCCACCGGTCGCCCGGCTGTACGAGCGCGCCAAGGCGGGCCAGTGGAACGCCGCGGTCGACCTCGACTGGATGGTGGACGTCGACCCCGGCGCCGAGGCTCCTCCCGAATCCCGCGGCGGGATCGATTGGAGCCAGGGCGGCCCGCTCAGCGACCGCCGGGCGTCGGACCGCATCCTGCGCCGCGAGTTCGCGGCCCAACAGCACGGCTGGCTCATCAGCCAGTTCATGCACGGCGAGCAGGGCGCGCTGCTGGCGGCGGCCAAGATCTGCGCCGCCGCCGAGTCGCTGGACGACAAGCTGTTCGCCGCGGTGCAGGTCGGCGACGAGGCCCGCCACGTCGAGGCCTACCAGCGCTACCTCGGCAAGATCGGCATCACCTACCCGTGCAGCCCGCCCCTGGCGGAGCTGCTGGGCCAGGTCATGCGCCACCGGCACATCGACCTCACCTACCTGGGCATGCAGATCCTGGTGGAGGGCGTCGCCCTGGCCGCGTTCAGCGTGGGCGGATCCCTGACCGCCAACCCGCTCATCGCCCGGCTCACCGAGCTCGTCCGGCGGGACGAGGCCCGCCACGTGGCCTTCGGCGTGCTGTCCCTCCAGGGCCTCTACGACGGGATGGACCCGGTCGACCTGCGGGAGCGCGAGGACTTCGTGGTCGAGTCGTGCGCCCTGCTGCGGGACCGGCTGCTGCCGGTGGAGGTGTGGGAGCACTTCGGCATCGACACCACCGTGGCCACGGCCCGGTTCCTGGAGTCGGCCGAGTCCCAGGGGTTCCGCTCGGTGGTGTTCTCGAAGGTCGTGCCCAACCTGCGCAAGCTGGGCCTGCTCACGCCGCGGGTGCGGGACGACTTCGAGACGCTCGGCATCCTCCGCTACGAGCAGTACACCGACTCGGCCACCGAGGGGGGCGAGCTGGCGGCGGGCGAGCTGAGGGGCGGGGAGCCACGCGACCCGCTCAAGGCGCTGCGGGACTCGTTGCGCACCGTCGACGTCATCCCGCCCGAGCCGGTGCTGGCGGTGTTCACCAGCCTCGTGGACCACTCCCGGCTCACGTGCGTCACGCCCACCCGCATCCGGCTGCGGGTCAGCGGTGTGGCCGAGGGCGACTGGCTGCTCACCTTCGGGATCGGCGCGGTGAAGTACCGCATGCTGCGGCCCATCGAGGGCCCCGAGGTGGCCGACATCACCATCGACCTCGACGCGCATACCTGGACCGACCTCGTGGCGGGCCGCATCGCCTGGTACCGGGCCGCGATCGACGGCCGGGTGAAGGTCGAAGGCGACATCACCCGCCTGCTGCCGCTCGACAACCTGCTCTGAGCGCCGGGGCGCCGGGCGGTCAGTCCTCGGCGGGGGGACCGTCGAGATGGGCCCGCAGGAACGCGAGCGTGCGCTCCCAGGCCAGGGTGGCGGCGGGCTCGTCGTAGGCGGGCCGGTCGGCCTCGAAGAACCAGTGGCCGGTGCCGGGGTAGTGGTGGAACGTGACGTCCTTGTCGAGCACGTGGAGGTCGGCCTCCAGCAGCGTGAGCTCGTCGCCGTCGACGTAGGGGTCGTCCTCGGCGAAGTGGCCGAGGAAGGCGGAGGTGGCGGGGGACATGTCCACGCTCTGGGTCCCGTAGAACACCACCGTGGCCGCCACCAGCTCGGGAGTGCGGCTGGCGAGATACAGCGCCCAGGACGCACCCATGGAGAACCCGAGCGTGCCGACCGGGGCGTCGGGGGTGGCGGGCAGGCTCCGCAGGGTGATCAGGCTGGAGCGGACCAGGTCGAGGGTGGCGTCCATGTCGGCCTCGGCCAGCATCGCCTCGGCCTCGGCGGGCTCGTCCACGGTGCGGCCGCCGTACAGGTCGGGCGCGAGGGCCACGAAGCCGGCCTCGGCCAGGCGGTCGCAGACGTCCTTGAAGAAGGGGGTGAGGCCCCACCACGCGTGGAGGACCAGCACGCCCGGGCCCTCACGCTGGTCGGGCAGCGCCAGATAGCCGGTTCCGGCCGAGCGGGGAGCCATGGGCGCCGACCGTACAGGGCGCCACGGGGGTCCCAACCAACCTCGCGGGGGTCACCGGGCCGGCCCGGCGGGCGGTCGGAGGGTGGGCGCCGGGCCGGTACGCTCGGCCGGTGCCCCCCGGTGAACGAGACGACACCTGCCTGCTGTGCGCGGCGGAGCGCATCACGCCCTGGTACCACGAGGACGACGTCTGCTGGATCGCGGACTGCGAGATCTGCGCCACGCCCATGGTCGTCTGGCGCTGGCACGGCACCGACGTCCCCGAGGCCGACCACGCCCACATGATGGGCCGGCTGGCGGCAGTGGCCGGCACGGTCTTCGACGGCCACTACGTCGACGACAACATGCGCAACATCCCGAACCACTACCACGCCCACGCCCGGCCCGACGGCGGGTTCTTCGGCCACGGCTTCCGCCGGGACGGCGGAGCGACCGGCGCGGCCGGGGGCGCCCGGTGACCGAGCCCCGAGCCGGCGACCAGCCACGCGGCGGGCCCCGGCGCACGATCCCGGTCGGCGCTCAGCGGAACGCGTCGGGCGAGGCCGTCCCCGTGGTCAACATCTACGACGCTCTCGGCGGCCAGCCGTTCTTCGACGAGCTGGTCGAGCGCTTCTACCGCCGGGTGGCGCTCGACATGGTGCTGCGCCCCCTGTACCCCGACGACCTCACCGACCCCCAGCGCCACCTCGCCCTGTTCCTCGGCCAGTACTGGGGCGGCCCCACCACCTACTCCGACGAGCGCGGCCATCCCCGCCTGCGCATGCGCCACGCGCCCTTCGTCATCGGCCCGGCCGAGCGCGACGCCTGGCTGCGCCACATGTCCGCCGCCCTCGACTCCCTCGTGGTCGAGCGCGACATCCACCCGGTGGTCGAGGCCCGCCTCCTCGAGTACTTCGCCATGGCCGCCGACGGCATGATCAACACGGCGTAGCCGGACTCAGCGGGCGATATGGTCGGCGGCATGCTCAAGGCCGGCGACAAGGCGCCCGACTTCACACTGTCCGACCAGAACGGCGAGCCGTTCCACCTGGCGGAGTCCCTCAAGGACCGGAAGTCGAAGCACCTCGTGTACTTCTATCCGAAGGCGGACACTCCGGGGTGCACCACGCAGGCATGCGGCCTGCGGGACATCCTGGGGGACATCGGCGACACCGTGGTGGTGGGGATCAGCCCCGACAAGCCCGCCAAGCAGAAGCGCTTCGACGAGAAGTACAGCCTGGGTTTCCCGCTGCTGGCGGACGAGGACCACAGCGTGGCCGAGGCGTACGGGTCCTGGGGCGAGCGCTCCATGTACGGCCGCAAGTACATGGGCATCATCCGCTCGGCGTTCCTGGTCGACGAGAACGGGGTGCTGGCGGCGGCCTGGCCCAAGATCAGCCCCAAGGACACCCCCACCAACCTGCTCAAGGCGCTGTCCGGCTGACGGATCTCACACGGCCGCCTCGGGGAGCGTTGTCTTGGCGGTGACGCTGCCCCCGTTCCAGAACCTGCTCGACGAGCACGCGGCCGACCTGCACCGGTTCCTGGCGGCATCGGTGGGGCCCCACGACGGGGCCGACTGCTTCCAGGAGACGGTGATCTCGGCGCTGCGGGCCTATCCCGGCCTGCAGCACGCGGACAACCTGCGCGGCTGGCTGTTCACGATCGCCCACCGCAAGGTGGTCGACCACGCCCGGCGCGTGGCCCGCCGGGCCATCCCCGTGGCCGAGCCGCCCGAGGTCGCCACCTTCGACCCCGACGAGGGGGCCGATCGGGAGCTGTGGGGTGCAGTGCGGGCGCTCCCGCCCAAGCAGCGCACGGCGGTCGTGCAGCGCTACCTGCTCGACCGACCGTACGCCGAAGTCGCCGAGGTGATCGGCTGCTCCGAGGCAGCCGCCCGCCAGAACGTGCGCGCCGGGCTCCAGCGGCTGCGCGCCGAGCTGCCCCAGGAGGTGCGGTCATGATCAGCGACGACGGCGACCTGGTGGCGCGCCTGCGCCGCGGGCCCGGAAGCCCGGCCCGGCCGGCGCCCCGGGTACCCGCCAACGGCCGGATGCCGGACCCGCCCGGCCCCGAGGACGAGCTCGACGCCCTCGTGGCCGCGGCCCTGGCCCGGGCCGATGCCGACGATCTGGTCGACGTGGCCTGGGCCGTGCAGGACACCCCCATCGGGCCGTTGACGCTGGCCGCCACCGCCGAGGGCTTGGTACGGGTCGGCTTCGGCGGCGAGGACCGGGTGCTGGACGAGCTGGCGAGCGAGGTGTCGCCCCGGGTGGTGCGCCTGCCCGCCCGCCTCGACGGCCTGCGCCACCAGCTCGACGAGTACTTCGGTGGCCGGCGCCGCCACTTCGAGGTGCCCCTGGACCGGCGCCTGTCCCACGGCTACCGGCGCCAGGTGCTGGAGGCGCTCAGCGAGGTGCCGTACGGCGAGACGGTCAGCTACAAGGACCTGGCCGTGCGCACCGGCAATCCGGGCGCCAGCCGGGCGGTGGGCAGCGCCATGGCCACCAACCCCATCCCCATCGTGGTGCCCTGCCACCGGGTGCTGCGCTCGGGCGGCGCGCTCGGCGGCTACGGCGGCGGTGTCGACGTGAAGGTGTGGTTGCTGCGCCTGGAGGGCGCGCTGGCGCTCTAGCCGGCGGCGGTGTCGTAGCGGCCGATCCCGAGCCGGCGCTCCCTCTCGTCGAGCATCCGGGCGCGGTAGACGACCAGCCCGCCGACGGCGGCGAGCACGAGCACGAGGAGCAGGCGGCGCATGCCGGCAGGGTACGCTCGTTTCCCTGCCCGGATGGCGGAATGGCAGACGCTGATGGCTCAAACCCATCTGCCCGAAAGGGCGTGCGGGTTCGACTCCCGCTCCGGGCACACCGTTAGGGACGATGTGACTAGGGGCCGGTCGGGAACGGGGGAGAGGTCGACCCCGACCGGCCGTGTGGCGGACCGCCCGCCGGACCGCCACACGCGCTCGATGCTCCATGAAGCGGTGTGACGCCTCGTCGACAGGCGATCGACGGATGATCGATAGGTGATCGACAGGTCCTCAATCCGCTCACCAGGGCATCTTTCGGTCATGGTCGGTAGCGCGTGGACTCCTTTTCGTATGGGACGTAGCCTGTCGGCCCGTGGGGCACGTGGGGGTGCGATTTCGAGTGCTCGGCGCCTTCGAGGCGCACGGACCAGAGGGTCCGCTCGATCTGGGCGGGCCCAAACGACGAGCCCTCCTGGCCCTGCTCGTGCTGCGCGCCGGGCGGGCGACCTCCGTCGAGGCCATCGTCGACGCCCTCTGGGGCGCGGCCGCGCCCGCGGGCGCCGTGCGCACCGTGCGCACCTATGTCTCGCAGCTCCGGAAGCAGATCGGCGCCGCCGCCGGGCGGGCGGCGTTCGCCACGGCGTCGGGCGGCTACGAGCTGGTGGTGGCCGACGACGTCGACGCGGTCGAGTTCGAGCAGCTCGTCATGGCGGGCGTCGACGAGCCCGACCTGACCGAGCGGGTGGCGGCCCTCGATCAGGCCCTGGAGCTCTGGCGGGGCGATCCGCTGCCCGAGTTCGTGGGTGCCGGCTGGGTCGAGCAGGCCATCAACCACTGGCGCCGGCTCCACCGCATGGCCCACGAGGGACGCACGGACGCCCTGCTCGCCCTCGGCCGCCATCGCGAGGTGCTGCCGCTGCTGGAGCGGCTGGTGGTCGACGAGCCCCTGCACGAGCGCTACTGGGCGCAGCTGGTCGTGGCCCGCCACGGGGCCGGGCGACGGGCGGACGCGCTCAGCGCGGCCCGTGAAGTCCGGCGCCTGCTGGGGTCGGAGCTGGGCATCGAGCCCGGCAGCGAGATCCT
>JBKPRV010000118.1:0-13897 GCA_046734715.1 Actinomycetota bacterium
CTGGGGGCATGACGAAGCAGCCCGCCTCCCGCACCGCCCCCCACCAGCTCGTCCTGGTCGACACCCCCCGCACCTGGCGCCTCGACGACCACACCCGCGAAATCGGCCGTGAGGGCCTCGCCCGGGCCCGTGCCGCCCTGCGCGACGGCCTGCGCCGGCGCCCCGCCCCCGACCCCCCGGCCCACCCCCATCCCCACCCCCGGCCGGGCCCTCACCGGGAGGCGGCCTGAGTACCCCACACGCTCACCCTTCAGGGCTAACTTGCGGCGATGGGCATCTTGGGTTGGATCATCGTGGGATTGGTGGCCGGCTTGCTGGCCCGGTGGGTGACCAAGACAGACCAGATGGGCTGCATTGCCACCACCGCGGTCGGTATCGTCGGCGCACTGATCGGCGGCGCCCTGTTCCAGCTGGCCACGGGCAAGGAGTCGGACACGTTCGACGACTTCGACATCGGCTCGATCGCGGTGGCGTTCCTCGGCTCGGTCCTCCTGCTCCTGATCCTGCAGGCCCTGGGCCGCTCCTCCCGCCGCCACTGACCCGCTCTCGCTGACCCGTCCGCCAGCTGGGGCGCTGGCTCATCACCCCGGCCCTCGCTCCCCCGGCCGACAGTCCAGGGCCGCCACCAACCACCCGCCCACCACCGGCCGATCCTCGACCTCGCTGATGGTCGTGTCAGCCGGGCCTGACAATCGTTGCCCGCTCCCCCTAGGTTGAGGCCATGTCCGAGGTCGTGATCGTCGAAGCCGTCCGCACCCCCATCGGCCGTCGCAATGGCGGCCTCTCCACCGTGCACCCCGCCGAGCTGCTCGCCGGCACGCTGACCGAGCTGATCACCCGCACCGGGATCGACCCGGCCGAGGTGGACCAGGTCGTCACCGGTTGCGTGAGCCAGGTGGGCGAGCAGTCGTTCAACGTGGGCCGCACCGCGTGGCTCAGCGCCGGGCTGCCGCTGACCACCGCCGCCACCACGGTCGACACCCAGTGCGGGTCCTCGCAGCAGGCCACCAACCTCGCCACCAGCCTCGTGGGCTCGGGCGTGGTCGACGTCGCCATCGCCTGTGGCGTCGAGCTGATGTCACGGGTGCCGATCGGATCCAACTCGTCCCGCAAGCTGGGCCTGGGCGTGCCCATCCCGCAGACCTACTTCGGGCACTACGAGTTCACCTCGCAGTTCGAGGGCGCCGAGCGCATCGCCGACAAGTGGGGCGTGACCCGGGCCGATACCGACGAGTTCGGCCTCGCCTCCCAGCAGCGGGCCGCCCAGGCCTGGGCCGAGGGCCGCTTCGACGGCCAGGTGGTCCCGGTCGACGCCCCCGACGTCGACGAGGAGGGCAAGCCGACCGGCTCCACCCACCGGGTCGAGCGGGACGAGGGCCTGCGCGACACCTCGCTCGAAGCGCTGGCCAACCTCAAGCCCGTGGCCCGCCCCGAAGGCGTGCACACCGCCGGCAACTCGTCCCAGATCAGCGATGGCTCTGCGGCCGTGCTCGTCACCACCGCCGAGCGAGCGGCCGAGCTGGGGCTCACGCCGCGGGCGCGGGTCGTCGACACCTGCCTGGTCGGCGTCGATCCCGTCCTGATGCTGACCGGGCCGATCGACGCCACCCGGCGCCTGCTCGACCGCAACGGCCTGACCGTCGGCGACATCGACCTGTTCGAGATCAACGAGGCGTTCGCCTCCGTCGTGCTCGCCTGGGCCCGCGAGGTCGGCGCCGACCTCGAACGCACCAACCCCAACGGTGGCGCCATCGCCCTCGGCCATCCCCTCGGGGGCACCGGCGCCTTCCTCATGACCAAGGCCGTGCACGAGCTCGAGCGCGCCGGCCAGTCCACCGCCCTCGTCAGCATGTGCTGCGGTGGCGGCCTCGGGACCGGCACCATCATCGAGCGCATCTGAGCAGCGCGCGCCGCCGGGCGCGCTTCGCGGCTTCGCGCCGCCCGCAACCCCCCAGCTCATCGGAGGGACCCGATGTCCCTGCTCCTGCGCGCGCTCGCTGCCGCCGTCTCGGCGGTGGGCGCCGCCCTGCTCACCCTGGCGGCCTGGCCGCCACCCCATACCGCTGCCGATCCCGGCGCCGCCACCATCGTGCGGGTGGTCGACGGCGACACCGTCGTGGCCGACCTCGGTGCCGGCGACGAGACCGTCCGGCTCATTGGCATCGACACGCCCGAGAGCGTGGCCCCGCACCGCCCGGTCGAGTGCTACGGCCACGAGGCCTCCGCCCGCCTGGCCGCGCTCCTGCCTCCCGGCACACCCGTCAGGCTGACCCGCGACGTCGAGCCGCGCGACCGCTACGACCGGTTGCTCGCCTACGTCGAGCGAGCCGACGACGGTCTCTTCGTCAACCTCGCGCAGGTCGACGCCGGCTACGCCGAGGCGTTCCCGTTCCCGCCCAACGTCGCCCACCGTCCCCAGTTCGATGACGCCGAGCGCCAGGCCCGGGAGGCCAGGCTCGGCTTGTGGGCCACGTGCGGCGGCGGCCACGTGGCCCTCACCCCCGACGTGCCGCCATGAGCGAGCTTGTCGAGCGAACCAGAAGCACAGTGCGTCACTCGGCCCCGTGGGGCCGAGCGCTCATGGCGCGCAGCCCGAAGGGTGCGCCAATGAGCCGGGCCGACCAGGGCGGCCTCGTCCCCCGCCGGTAGCCTCATCCCGATGGCTTCGCTTGCCGCGCGCCTTGGCTTCGATGACGACGACCGCGTGCTGATCATCAACTGCGACGACCTCGGGTCGTGCCACGCGGCCAACGTGGGCGTGTACGAGGCCCTGCGCGACGGCGTCGCCACCAGCGCAACGCTGATGGTCCCGTGCCCGTGGGCGCGGGAGGCGGCGGCCCGCTACCGGGGCGAGGACGTGGGCGTTCACCTCACCCTCAACGCCGAGCACGACCTCTACCGGTGGGGCCCGGTGACGCATGCCCCCTCGCTGCTCGACGGCGACGGCGGCTTTCCACGCACCCTCTCCGACCTGTGGGACCACGCCGACATGGACGAGACCCGCCGCGAGCTGCGGGCCCAGGTGGAGCGGGCGATCCTGTGGGGCTTCGACGTCAGCCACCTCGACAGCCACATGGGCGCCTTGCAGCTCAAAGCCGAGTTCTTCGACGTCTACCTCGACCTGGCCGTCGACTTCGGCCTGCCCATCCGCCTCTCAGGGGCATCCACCGAGCGCACCATCGGCTTCCCGTTCCGCAAGCTGGCAGCGGAGGAGGGCGTGGTGTTCCCCGATCACTTCGTGTTGGTGCGCGACGTCGGCAGCCGCCGCGCGGTCGAGCGGACCGTCCACAACCTGCGCCCGGGCGTCACCGAGCTGTACCTCCACCCCGCGGTCGACAACCCCGAGCTGCGGGCCTTGACGCCCGACTGGGCCGCCCGGGTCGACGACCACGACCTGCTGGTGAACGACCACAGCGTCCGGACCCTGCTCCAGCGCGCCGGCGCCCACCTGGTGGGCTACCGCGCCCTGCGCGATCTCCAGCGCGCCGGCTGATCAGGCCGTGCGCTCGGCCGAGGCCAGCACCGCGGCCTCGAACTCCGGCGTGGCGGTCACGGCCAGCACCCGCAGCAACGCCGCCTGATCGCCGGAGGTCTTCATGCGCCCCTGCATGAAGGCGACGCTCGGCTCCACCCGCGCCGCTGCCAGCTCGGCGGCGAGGGCTCGGGGCGTCGTCAGCGTCACGTCGGCGCCCGGGTCCGGGCCCAGCCCGCCGTCGACCACGCGGCCGTCCTCCCAGGCCAGCCAGTAGACGACCTCGCCGGGCGCACCGGTGACCGTGTACTGCACGCGGGCCGAGGCTCCCGGGCGGTCGGGCAGCGCCGCGCCCAGCTCGCGCTGGAGCGCGACCCAGTCCTCGCTCAGGAACTCGACGGCCACGTCAGGGCCGGTCGGCGACCTGGCTGCGGACCCCGGCGAACAGGTCCGACTCGGGCTTGTCGGTGTCGACCAGGCTGCGACCGAGGATGTAGTCGTCGTACGGATGGATGGTGGCCTGCTCGTCGCGGGGCAATCCGAACCAGAAGGGTGAGGTGGGGTCGACCTGCGTCTCGTGGGCCAGCAGCGCGTCGATGCGCACCTCGTTGAAGCCCTCGATGTCGATGGACGTGGTGATCAGCTCGTCGTGGGAGGGGCGCTTGAACCAGTCCTCGCTGAACGGCGACTCCAGCCCCAACTCGCCGAAGCGGCGGTGCATCGCCTCCATGCGCCGGCGCGACCACACCGTGTAATAGAGCTTCAGGGGCTGCCACGGCTCACCCGCGTCGGGATGGGCGTCGGGGTCGCCGGCCTGCTCGAACGCCAGCACGGAGATGTCGTGGACCCGCAGGTGGTCGGGGTGCGGGTAGCCGCTCTGGTCTTCGTTGTAGGTGATGACGACCTGCGGACGCTCGCGGCGGATGACCGACACCAGCCGGCCGACCGCCTCGTCCAGCGGGGCGTTGGCGAAGTTCTCGGGGTGGGCGTTGGCCGGCGTGTCCGGCATGCCGGAGTCGCGGTAGCCGAGGAGGACGACCTCGTCGTAGCCGATGATCTGCGCGGCCCGATCGAGCTCGCGCCGGCGCACCGCGGCGATGTCGGCGGCGATCTCGGGCTTGTCCATGGCCGGGTTGAGGATGTCGCCCGCCTCGCCCCCGGTGCAGGTGACGAGCACGGTGCGGACTCCCTCGGCGTGGTACCGGGCGATCGTGCCGGGGCCCTTGGAGGCCTCGTCGTCCGGGTGGGCATGCACGGTCATGAGGCAGAGGCGGGAGTCTGGCATTGCGGGTCACGCTACCGGCCGGGACGGTCCCCGCCGACGCGCAACTGGAACACGGGCGCGGCCGGGAACGGGATGCCGGGAACTAGATTGGACCGTGGTACCACGTGAACCGAGGCGGAAGCATTAGATGGACTCACCGGAGCAGTGGCGCTGGATCTGGCTGGCGGCCACGGCCGTGTTCGCCATCGGCGAGATGGCGTCACCCGGCTCGTTCTTCCTGGCACCGTTCGCCGTCGGCGCCCTGGTAGCCAGCCTGCTCGCCTTCGCCGGCGTGAGCGTACTGGTCGAGTGGATCGTGTTCATCGTGGTCTCGGTGATCATGCTGGCCCTGCTCCGCCCCCTGTCCAAGCGCCTCGACCGCGAGGCCCTCGACCACGGAGTCGGGTCCCGCCGCCTCATCGGCCGCCAGGCCACGGTCCTGCGCACCATCCCCGCCGGCGACGAGATCGGCATGGTCCGCGTCGACCGTGAGCAGTGGCGGGCCCAATCCATCGACGGCAGCTCGATAGCTGCGGGCATCGCCGTCCGCATCGCCGACGTCCAGGGCACCCGCGTCATCGTCGCCCCGCTGGACCCCTCGTCCAGCCCCGCCCCCCTCGACCCGCAGGCGACGGACAACCCCGACGGTGCGAGCGTGGCACGGCCACCAGCTCCACCGCCCCCACCCGCGGCGCCCGACGACCCCGCGCCCGCCGATCCCGACGCCAACCGCACGCCGAACGCGGGCGACGTCGCGCGCGCCGGCCCCGAGCCGGCCGAGCACGCCGCACCGTCCGCCGAACCAGTCGAGCCGCCCGCGTCCGGTGACGGGCGCTCGTCCCCCTGAGCCCCCGAAGAAGGAGGGCCTCCCGTGCCCTATGTGATCCTGCTGGCGGTCCTGGCGATCATCCTGTTCGTCTTCATCGCCAAGGGCGTGAAGATCGTCAACCCCTACCAGAAGGGCCTGATCGAGCAGCTGGGCAAGTACAAGGAGACGGTCGAGCCCGGCCTGCGCCTGATCATCCCGTTCATGCAGACCCTGCGTCCCGTGGACATGCGGGAGCAGGTGGTCGACGTGCCACCCCAGGAGGTGATCACCTCCGACAACGTGGTGGTCTCGGTCGACGCCGTCATCTACTACGAGCCGACCGAGCCCCAGAAGCTGGTCTACAACGTCGCCAACTTCATGATGGCCGTGACCAAGCTGGCGCAGACCAACCTGCGCAACGTCATCGGTGACATGCAGCTGGACGAGGCGCTGACCTCCCGGGACAAGATCAACCTGGAGCTGCGGGAGATCCTCGACGACGCCACCGACAAGTGGGGCGTGCGGGTGGGCCGGGTCGAGATCCAGCGCATCGACCCCCCGCCGGACGTCATGCACTCCATGCACGAGCAGATGAAGGCCGAGCGGACCCGCCGGGCGGTCGTCACCCAGGCCGACGGCGAGCGCCAGGCCGCCATCACCCGGGCCGAGGGCGAGCAGCAGGCCGTGATCCTGCGGGCCGAGGGCGACAAGCAGCAGCGCATCCTGCGGGCCGAGGGCGAGGCCCTGGCCATCCAGCGGGTGGCCGAGGCCGAGAAGTTCCGCCAGGAGACGGTGGCAGAGGGCGAGGCCCAGGCCATCAACTCGGTGTACGGCGCCATCCACGAGTCCAACCCGGACACCCCGCTGCTGACCATCAAGTACCTGGAGGCGCTCACCGCCATGGCCGACGGCCGCGCCACCAAGATCGTGGTGCCCACCGAACTGGCCGGCATCGCCGGTTCACTGGTCGCCGTGGCCGACCTGCTCAGCAGCGGCAACGGCACCGCCGCGCAGCCCAACGGCGAGACCCCCCAGGGACCCCCACCCGCCGCCACCTCCGAGACCTGACCCGCCTGACCCCCGCAGCGCGGTCCGCCCGGCGGGCAGGCGCTCCGCTACCGGCGGGCGGGACTGAATCACGCGCCCACCGCCACCCACCCGACACCGGGGCCTGTCGTCCACGAGGATTCGGCCGCGCGGTCGCGCCGAGCCGCGGCCGCCCACGGCGGCTCGGGTTGTGCCGGGTTGCGGCCGGCCCGTAGCGGTTCGGCGGTGCGGTCGTGCCAGGCCGCGGCCGACGCGTGCCGGTCGGATTGGTCCGAGCGATGGGGGGTTAGCGGCCGACAGAGGTCGTCAGGGGTTCGAGCCGCTCCTGGCCCGTGTCCTCGTCCTCCTCCAGGCGCCAGCCGAGGCGGGCGGCCAGGAGGGGGTGGCCCTCGTCGGGACCGCTGGCGATCAGCTCGTCGCCGTCGGCCAGCCGGACGTGGCCCCGGGGGCGGTAGAGGTAGCGCCCGCCCCGGCGCACGGCCAGCACGTGGAAGCCGGGGTCCACGTCGAGCTGCAGCTCCTGCAGGGTGGCGCCGTCGGCCGGCGAGCCGGGCGCCACCGGGACCCGCACCACCACCTCGTCGCTCTCCCCCAGGGCGATCTTGATGATGGGGTGCACTTCCTCGTGCTTCTCGATGAGCCAGACCATCTGCTGGGCCGAGTCCCCCAGGTCCTCCGCCGCCTGCGACAGGTGCAGCAGCCCCCGGAGCGGGGACGGGTCGATGTCGTTGGACGCGGCCCGCAACACCCACAGCTCTAGGCGGTCCTTCATCTCGTCGAGCCGGTCCTCCAGGTGGCGGACCTCGGCCGCCAGGCCCAGGTCCCGCAACACCAGCGCCGAATACGCCAGGCCCACCGCCGTCTCCGACACGTTCTTCATCTCGACCAGCACGTCGACTGCCCGGTCGAGGTCGGTGAGCGTGCCGTCCTCGGGCGGCGTCGGCGGCTCCCACTCCGGGGCGGCGGCCAGCTCCCGCAGCCGGGGGATGCCGGCCGGCGAGCCCCGCAGGAACAGGACGTCGCCGGGGATCATGATCTCCTCGCCCTCGACGTCGGTGATCCACTCCCGGTCACGGCGGATGGCCACGATGCGCATGCCCGTCTGCACCGGCAGCTCCAGGTCGACCAGCGGCCGCCGGGCCAGGTGCGAGCCGTCGCGCACCCGCACACGGTGCGAGACCTCCTCGGCGTTCGACAGGTCGGCGACCAGCTCTCGGGGGATGCCGAGCCGGTGGGTGACGATGCGGGCGATGTCCACCGCGTTGTTGGCGATGCGCTCGATGCAGGAGATCACCTGCAGCACCGACGCCAACGCGTCGGCCTCACGCGGGTGGCGCCCGGCCATGACGCAGACCGAGCGCATGTCGTGGACGAGGTCCTCCATGCGCTCCTCGAGGGCGCTGACCTCCTCGGCCATGGCCGAGTCGCCGAAGTACAACGCCGCGTAGGCCAGGTCGACCATCAGCTCGGACAGGTCTTTGACCTCGGCCAGCATGGCCCGGAGATTGCGGGGTCTGTCATCCATCGGCGGGATCTCGCACCACGATAGGCGCGCCGGAGCGCGCTCCGAGCGCCCCGGTCATGACAATCCGAGGAGGGCGATGGCGATGACGAGCGTGAACGCCCCGACGAAGTCGACCGACGAGCTCACCACCGGGATCCCGTAGGTGTCGGGATCGAGGTTGGCCCGGTAGGCGGCGATCGTGCCGTAGTAGGCCACGCCCACCACGAACACCACCGCCAGCGTGCCGGCGATCAGCGACACCAGCATCATCTCCCCGGCACCGGGCGTCGGCTTGCCCAGGGCGATCGCCACCAGGTCGGCGCCGAGCCCGTTGAACAGGTAGACGGGCACCGCCAGGAAGAAGATCAGGCTGATGTCGCGGCGCGCCTCGCGGTTGGGGACCGAGGCCGGCTCGACGAGACCGAGGAACAGCTTGGACGACAGCCGCCCGGACAGGATGCCCCCGAGCGCCCCCGAGCTGGACAGGTGGGCGGGGACCAGGATCAGCAGTGCGGGCAGGACGTCGAGGGTGTGGGACTTCTCCAACGTGGCGCCCGCCAGGGCGCTCACGCACCCGGCCAGCAACAGCACCGGCACCGACTCGTGCACGATGCGGCGCAGGCCCGCGGTGGACGACCGCCATCCCGCCACCAGGAACGCCACGGACGCGGCGACGAGGACGATCCCGATCAGCTGGGTGACGACCGTGATGCCGAGCAGGAACGTGGCCAGGAACAGGGCCGGCAGGGTGAGGACGTCGCCCAGGGTCGACACCAGCGGCGCGGTCACGTTGTCGAGGTCCCAGCCGTAGCGGACCGCTCCTGCGGTCAGCCCCAGCGACGCGGCCAGGACCACGATCGAGCCGAGCAGCCCGCCCACGATGGACACGATGGCCATGGACAGCAGGTCGATCGAGTCCGGGATGCCGAGGCCGACGGCGACCGCCTTGGCCACCACCGCCAGGGCCAGCGAGATGCCCATGGTGAGCAGCATCGAGGCCAGCACGTTCTGGCCCAGCACCGCTTCCCGCCGCATCGACCAGCGGAAGGTACCGGCGTGGATCGAGGTCGAGAGGCGGTTGCCGAACGAGCCGAAGATGTTGCCCCGCAGCCCGATGGCGGCGGGCACCAGCACCAGCAGGCCCGGGTACGTCCGCAGCGTGCCCTCGATGGCGCCGAGGAACGCACCGGCCACCAGGCTCGTCGAGGAGTTCAGCCCGAGCGCGACGAGGCTTTGCCGGACACCGGCGGCGTCCGGCCCCAACAGGGCGCGTAGACGCGCGGCGGGGACGAGGTTCGAGCGCATGGAGGACCTGGTGACGGCCTGTCGTCGTCGAGTCTGCTCAGCGTGGCGCGGACAGTCTGCAACACTCGCCCGATGCCGGTAGAGACGAGGCATCGTCGGCGGGTCGCGGCGGTGGCCGCCGCCGTGGTGCTGGGGCTGTCGGCCGCGGCCTGCGGGAACGACGGGCGGACGCTACGGGACCCGGCACCGGACCAGACCACGACCAGCGCGGTTCCGACCACACCCACCAGCGGCGCTTCGGCAGGGAGCATCCTCGGGGACGAGAGCACGTCCTCCACCGAGCCGCTCCGGCTGTCCAGCCCCGCCTTCGCCGACGGCAGCGAGATCCCCATCGCCTACAGCTGCCGCGGGGACAACGTGTCGCCCCCGTTGTCCTGGACCGACGTCCCCGCCGGCACCGTCGAGCTGGCCTTGGTGATGCGGGACGTGCACCCCGACGCCGAAGGCTTCGTCCACTGGGTGGTGGCGGGGATGGCGCCCACCGTCGGCGGCCTGGCCGAGGGGACCCCGCCGCCGGGGGTCGAGGCCCAGAACGACTTCGGTCGGCCCGGCTGGGCGGGGCCGTGCCCGCCGTCGGGCACCCACAACTACGAGATCCGGCTGTACGCCCTCGCTGAGCCCTCGGGCGTCACCGCCGGGATGCCGGCCGAGGACGCGGCCCAGGCGGTGGAGTCGCGGGCGTCGTACTCCACCTCGGTGCTCAGCGGCTCGTTCGCGGCGAACAACCCGTAGCTCAGCCGACGCGGAAGCGGGACTCGCCCTGTGGAGGGCGGTCGTCCACCGCCACCCGATCGACGATGGCGCGAGGCGGGCCGTGGGTGGCCCACATCAGCAGGGCATCGACCGCGGGCCGGGGCCCCTCGGCCTCGATCTCGACCCGGCCGTCGGGCCGGTTGCGGACCCAGCCGCCGACGCCGAGGCGCTCGGCCTCGCGCCGGCAGCTCTCCCGGTACCAGACGCCCTGGACCCGCCCCGACACCACGGCGTGGACCCGGACGACCGCCGGTGCGGTCACGACGATGGCTTGCGCCCGTTGTCGCCGACGTCGGTCTCGTCCGGCTCCTCGTGCGGCGCCATCTCCGCTTCCAGCTCGTCCAGCGGGTCGGGCTCCCCGTCCCCGGCGACGGGCTCGTCGACCGGCTCGTCGTCATCGGACACTTCGCGCGACTCCGCGTCGATGACCCGGCGGCCGCGGCGGCGCCGCTCGGGCGGCACGACCCGCTCCGCGACCCGGGCGGGTAGGTCCGCCTTGCGGGCCTGGAAGCTGGCCCAGCCGAGGGCGAGCAGCGGCACCAGGAAGAAGACCGAGATGTTGATGGACAGGAACACGACCGCGGCCATGGCGAACATGCAGTAGGTCAGCCAACGGCTGCGATCGGGACGCCGGTTGGCGTAGAACGCGGCGAACAGGGTTATGGCCACCGGGACCAGCGCGAACAGCAACACCACCGGGCCGCCGACGGAGATGAGGCTGTCCTTCTTGCTCGGCAGCGACTCACCGGTCACGGTCTCGCGGGCCACGTGGGCGACGCCGCCGAAGCTCCGGGGGAAGGGCTCGCCCCGGTCATCCACCGGGATCTTCGCGAACAGCACGAACACGAACGCCACGAGCGCCATCGCCGCGGCGATGATCACCGCCCAGTCGCCAGGGCGGGAGGTGCTGAGCCCCAGGAAGCCCTTCGACGGCGGCGCAGCCTGCGGCCTGGGCGCGGCGGCCCGGCCGGAGCCACCGGAGCGGGTCGAGCCCGACGAGGACGAGGCGGTCGTGCTCGCGGTGACGGCGTTCTCACGGCGGGCGGCGAGCGCGTCGCGGCTCGCCCGATTGCGGGCGGCCCGGCGCTGCTTGGAGTCTTGGCGCTTGTCCGGCACGGTCGCAACGGTAGGCCCGCCGGAGGACCGCGGGCGACCGGGCGGGCCCAGCAGGCGTCTCAACGGAAATCCCGGCTACGGACGGCGGCCTTGATGGGGAGGGCCTCGATGCGCTCGGCCAGGACGTTCGTCACCCCGTCGACCCGTTCCAGCCGGCCCCGCACCAGCAGCGCGGGGGCAGTGCGAACCACCCGGCGGTGATGGGCCCAGCAACCCTTGGACACCACGATGTTGAGCAGGCCGGTCTCGTCCTCCAGGTTCAGGAACGTGATGCCCGCGGCTGTGGCCGGGCGCTGGCGGTGGGTGACCACCCCGGCCACCGTGACCCGCGAGCCGTGGTCGTAGCCGGCCAGCCCGACGGACGTGGCCACCCCCAGGTCGTCGAGCAGGGGGCGGACGAAGCGGGTGGGATGGCCCTCGGGGCTCACCCCCGTGGCCCACAGGTCGGCACGGGCCTCGTCGATGGGGTCGAGCCCCGGCAGCTGGGGCGCGTCCACCCCGGTGACGATGCCGTCGAGCCGGTCGGCCCCGGCGTGCGCCACCGCCCCCGCCACCCACAGGGCCCGGCGCCGGTCCAACCCGAAGCAGCCCAGCGCCCCCGCGGTGGCCAGGGCCTCGAGCTGGGCGACGCTGAGCCCGGGCACCCGGCGCACCAGGTCCTCGGGGCTGGTGAAGGGACCATGCGCTTCCCGCTCGGCCACGATCCGCTCGGCCAGCTCGGTCCCCAGGCCCCGCACCGAGCCCAGCCCGATGCGCACGGCCGGCCCTCCCCTCCCCCACGTCTCCGGCGGCGCCCCCACCCCCGGCGCCCGCCTGCACCGCCCCCACCCCCCGCTTCGTTCCCCCCTGACATCGGCATGACCCGCTTCCCGGTCAGCATCGGGGCCGGGCGGGTCGGAGGGGGGTTCCAGGGTGGCGTGGGCGCCGGAGCAGGCCAGGTCGGGGGTGCGTACCTCCACGCCGTGGCGGCGGGCGTCCTGGGTGAGGGAGTGGGGCGAGTAGAAGCCCATGGGCTGGGCGTTGAGCAGGGCCGCGCAGAAGGCGGCCGGGTAGTACCGCTTGAGCCACGACGAGGCGTACACCAGGTAGGCGAAGCTCACCGAGTGGCTCTCGGGGAAGCCGTAGCTGGCGAAGGCGGCCAGCTTGTCCCAGATGCGGTCGGCCACCTCGCCCGTGATCCCGTTGGTGGCCATGCCCTCGTACAGCCGGTCCCGCAGCCGGCCCATGCGCTCGTGGCTGCGCTTGGACGCCATGGCCTGGCGCAACTGGTCGGCCTCGCCCGGGGTGAACCCCGCGGCGTCGATCGCCATCTGCATGAGCTGCTCCTGGAACAGGGGCACGCCCAGGGTCTTGTGCAGGGCGTTCTCCAGCAGGGGGTGCAGGTAGGTGGGGTCCTCCAGCCCCTTGCGCCGGCGGATGTACGGGTGCACCGACCCGCCCTGGATGGGGCCGGGGCGGATGAGCGCCACCTCCACCACCAGGTCGTAGAACGTCTCCGGCCGCAGGCGGGGCAGCGTGGCCATCTGGGCCCGGGACTCGACCTGGAACACGCCGATCGAGTCGGCGCGGCACAGCATGGCGTAGACCTCGGGGTCCTGGGGCAGCGTGGCCAGGTCGACCTCGACGCCGTGGGCCTCGTGCACCAGGTCGATGGTGCCGTGCAGCGCCTCCAGCATGCCCAGGCCCAGCAGGTCGAACTTGACCAGGCCCACGGCCGCGCAGTCGTCCTTGTCCCACTGCAGCACCGTGCGCAGGGGCACGGTCTCGTCCTCGCCCGGACCGCCACCGGCGATGCCGTCCCGTATCGAGGCCTTGCCCTGGAAGCGGGCCCACTCGACCGGGCACACCTCGACGATGGGCCGGTCGCAGATGACCATGCCTCCCGAGTGGATACCCAGGTGGCGGGGCGCCCGCTCGATCTCCCGGGCCAGGCTCAGCACGGACGCGGGGATGTCGTGGCCGCTCTCGGCGGTGGTGGACGCCACCGTGGACCACATGTCCATCTGCTTGGACCAGGCGTCCTGCTGGCCCGGCGAGTAGCCCATCGCCTTGGCCATGTCCCGCACCGCCGAGCGGGCCCGGTAGCTGATGACGTTGGCGACCTGGGCCGCGTGCAGCCGGCCGTGGCGCCGGTAGACGTACTGGATGGCCTCCTCCCGGCGGCCGCTCTCGATGTCGATGTCGATATCGGGCGGGCCGTCGCGCTCGGGCGACAGGAAGCGCTCGAACAGCAGGCCGAGCGACACCGCGTCGGCGTTGGTGATGCCCAGCGCGTAGCAGACCGCCGAGTTGGCGGCGCTGCCCCGACCCTGGCAGAGGATGTTGGAGCGGGCGCAGAACTCGACGATGTCCCACACCACCAGGAAGTAGCCGGGGAACCCCAGCGCCTCGATGACGTCGAGCTCGTGGTCGACCTGGTCCCACGCCCGGGGGTTCTGGTCGCGGGGGCCGTAGCGCCGATGGGCGCCCTGGGTCGCCAGCCGTCGCAGGTAGGCCATCTCGTCGAGCCCGTCGGGGCAGGGGAAGGGCGGCAGCCGGGGGGCCACCAGCGCCAGGTCGAAGGCGCAGGCCCGGCCCAGCTCGGCCGCCCGCTCGACCGCCCCGGGCCAGCGGGCGAAGCGCCGGGCC
>JBKPRV010000119.1:0-3016 GCA_046734715.1 Actinomycetota bacterium
GCCGCGACAAGTTCGTCCAGCCGCCGGCCAGGCCCGCCGACCAGCACGGGAATGGCCAGTTCATCGGCGGCGCGGTGCGCCGTCGCGGTCGTGTCCGGGTTCGGCATGGTCGTCGACAGCACGAGCAGCTTTGGCCGCTCACGCTGGAGGAAGGCGGCCAGATCGACGCTGGGGACGTCCGTCGACAGGTCGTGCACGCGCCACCCGTCGTACCGGAGCGCAATGGCCGCCATGTGGGCCGGCAATGCATGGTGCTCACCCGCCGGTGCGGCCACGACGACGGAGCCTCGGACTTTCGTCCGTCGGGCTGGCAAGCGGGCGAGGAGACGCTCGCTGATGGCGGTCGCCCTGTGCTCGTCGGCGACTGTGTTGACCCCGGAGGCCCAGTCGTCGCCGATGCGGCGCAGCGCCGGAGCGAGCAACTCGTCGCACAGCTCGACCGGGGACACGCCGCCGGCCGCGAGCCGGTCCACCAGTTCGTTCGCCGCGCGTTCGTCGCCGCCACGCAATGCCGCGTACAACCGCTCTACCTGGTGATGCCAGTCTCGAACTTGGATGGGGCGGGGCGGGGTGCCGCGCTCCCGGCGCTGGGCGAACCGGTCGAGGTCCTTGCGCTCCACGCGGTAGCTCTTGCCGACCTTCACGGCACGCAGCCCACCCTCGCGCACCCAGCGGTACGCGGTCTGGTAGTGCACCCCCAGCTCGCGGGCGGCCTCCGCCAGGTCCAGGGCAACGTCATCCGCACGCTCGTGCATATTCAGCAGAGTTTAGTCTGGTCAGTCCGGATACGACAGCAACGAGGACAGCAACCGGAGCAGTCCGCCCGGAACGTCCCGGGCCACGAGAGCAACCCATGTCGCCGGCAGAGACGGTCACGGACGCCCAGCGACGGACCGCGCCTCGCTACGGATCAGAAGAACAACGCCGAAGCGGGGATCTCGGCCGTGTTCCCGGTAGGTCAGCGGACAGCACTCAAGGAGGCGCCGGCAAATCCGGCGCCTAGCCTGCGGGCGGCGCCCAAACGGCGCCGTCCTCGGCCCGCGGGTGCGACCCGACTACCGTCCCTCGCTCGACCCTACGGCTCCGGTGCAAGGCCGGACGTCTCGTCGCCGGCGGCCACCAGGTCCTCCAACACGGCGATCCCGAGCTCTGTTATGTACCAGGCTGAGGCCGATCCCATCACCACGATGTAGCTGACCAGCCCCTGCCGCTGCAGGACCGCGATTGCGCCTTGCATCGCCTCGAGGGTGATGCTGCCACCCTCACCGACTGCGGGCTGGGCGCACCTTTACCGGGTGGATGCGCCTTGGGTGGGTTCGCCTCCGAGGTTACGCCCCGCGGACGTACGCCGATCGAAGCCTCTTTGTGTCAAGGGGCGCTTGAGGGCGCGTCGAAGCGGCGCCGTGGGCGCGGGCGTAGCGTGGTGTTCGGGTCCGGGAGTGACTTGTTCCGAAGTGCCGGTGTTCAGGGTTCAGCCGGCCACGCTGGATTGAAGAGTCGTCCCTGGTTGTCCTCCCGGGCCCGTGTTGTCAGCGGCGGCCGAGGTCGACTTGGAGTTGGCGCCAGACGGCGTCGCTGATCCGACGCTTTAGTGCGCGCAACGCCTCCTTCTTCGACTTCCCCTCGGCGATCTTGCGCTGGTAGTAGGCCCGGCCCGGGGTGTCGTGGCGGACCTGGGTGACCGCTGCCATGTGGAGCGCGTGGTTGAGCTTGCGGTTGCCGCGGGGGTTGAGCCGGTGACGGCTGCGGGGCCCGCTGGAGGCTTCGAGGGGGGCGGTGCCGTTGTAGGACGCGAACCGCGCTGGGGTCGGGAACCGGGCCGGGTCACCGACGTGACCGAGGATGAACCCGGCGACGATCGGGCCGACGCCGTGCAGCTCGAGCAGCGTCGTACCCGACGCGGTGACGGCGTCGGCGACGCGGCGCTTAGCGGTGGCGATGTCGCGGTCGAGACGACGGACATCGGCCAGCAGCTCGAGGGCGAGCCGCCGGCGTTCGACCGCAGCCGTCCCCCGCGGGCGGGCGCTGCGCAACAGCCTGGCCGCCCGCTCGGCCCCGAGACGGCGGGGCGCGCCGCCGGCGATGAGCTCTCGCAGGGCCACATGCAGCCGACAGGCCGCCTGGGTGCGCAACGCGACCAGGTCGTCGTAGCGGTCGATCACCATCCGGATCACCGCGGTGTGGTCCTCCACCCGCACCGCCCGGAGCCCGCAGTGCCGCAACCCGGCGATGGCGGTGGCCAACGCGTCGTTGGGGTCGTTCTTACCTGCCTTGGTCGAGCCCAGCAGCCGGACCCTCGCCGCCAGTGTGGGGGGCACGTCGACGACGTACTCACCGGATGCGAGGAGCTGCTGAGCCAACAACTTGCCCAGCCCCGCAGCCGACTCGACCGCCCAGCTCCGGTCCGGGCCCAGCGGTTCCGCCCAGGCCAACAGCCGCTGCACCTGACAGCGGTCAGCCACCAGCTGCACCCGGGCGAGCGGCTGCTCGTCCCGGTCGATCGCCACCGCCGTGTGGGTCGACTTGTGTGGGTCGACACCGATGATCACCGTCATGGAAGTCCCCTTCTCGTGAACGCGTGTGAGCGTCACGACGGGCACCCCTGATGCAGGTGCTGCTCGCCTCTTTCGAGCCACGCCGTGACCGAACCCTGGCCGGCTGGCGCTTCGTTCGGAAGCCAACCCGACATGCGAGCAGCAGGCAGTTCGAGAGCCAGCCGACCAAGACCCGAGGACGCTACGAACACACGCTCAACGCCCGCCCAGATCGAACCATCAGGTAGATCTGGCGCGGCGGAGTCTGGGCGATCATGCTCCCGTGCGAGACTTCGTCGGTGCGTTGCGTCGAAGCGTCGCGAGGTGTCCGTCCGTGATCCCCGACGTACCAGTTCAGTACTTCCAATCCGTAATCACCATCGAGCTGGCCGTGGCCGGTGCGCTGTTGTGGCAGATCCGATACTTCGAGCCCCGAGACGGGAAGGGCAACAGCGCACGCCTGCCTGATCCGCGCCTTCGAC
>JBKPRV010000120.1:0-3630 GCA_046734715.1 Actinomycetota bacterium
GCGCCGTCCCGGCGGCTCGTCCCCGGGCGCGGGCCGGTCGTTCTCGGGCGCCACCGGGCGTGTGGTGCACTGGTGCGGATGTCCGCCCCCGCCGCCGAGGCCGCGCGCCGCCACACGTTCGCCATCATCAGCCACCCCGACGCGGGCAAGACCACCCTCACCGAGAAGTTCCTCCTCTACGGCGGAGCGGTGCAGGAGGCCGGCCAGGTCAAGGCCCGGGGTGAGCGGCGCCGCGCCCGGTCCGACTGGATGGAGCTGGAGCAGAAGCGCGGCATCTCCATCAGCTCGGCGGTCCTGCAGTTCCCCTTCGGCGACGACGTGCTGAACCTGCTGGACACGCCGGGCCACCGCGACTTCTCCGAGGACACCTACCGGGTGCTGGCGGCGGTCGACGCCGCGGTGATGGTGCTGGACGCGGCCAAGGGCATCGAGGCGCAGACGCTCAAGCTGTTCGAAGTGTGCCGGGCCCGCAACGTGCCGCTGCTCACGTTCCTAAACAAGTGGGACCGGCCGGGCCTCGACGGGCTGGAGCTGCTCGACGACATCGAGAAGCGGCTCGACCTGCAGCCGGTCCCCGTCACGTGGCCGGTGGGCATCGCCGGGGACTTCCGGGGACTCATCGATCGGCGCACCGGGCGGTTCGTGCGCTACGGGCGCACGGCCCACGGAGCCGCCGCGGCCAGCGAGGAGGTCCTCGACGCCGAGCGCGCCGAAGCCGAGGAGGGCGACGCCTACCGGGTCGCCGCCGACGAGGTGGCGCTGCTGGACGAAGTGGCCGGCGACGTGGACATCGACCTGTTCCTGGCGGGCGTGCAGTCACCCGTGTTCGTGGGCTCCGCGCTCACCAACTTCGGCGTGGGGCTGCTGCTGGACGGCATCGTCGAGCTGGCCCCGCCGCCGTCGCCCCGCCTCGACGCGGACGGCGCGGCCCGCAAGCTGGACGACCCGTTCTCGGCCTTCGTGTTCAAGGTGCAGGCCAACATGGACCCGGCCCACCGGGACCGGGTGGCGTTCGTACGGGTGTGCTCCGGCCGCTTCGAGCGGGGCATGGTGGTCACCCACGAGCCCACGGGCCGGCCCTTCGCCACCAAGTACGCCCACTCGGTGTTCGGCCAGGAGCGGGACACGCTGGACGAGGCCTACCCGGGCGACATCGTGGCGCTGGTCAACGCCACCGATGTGCGGGTGGGCGACACCCTCTACGTGGACGCGCCGGTCGAGTTCCCCAGGCTGCCCGAGTTCGCCCCCGAGCACTTCGTGACCGCCCGGGCCCGGGACACGGGCCGGTTCAAGCAGTTCCGCCGGGGCATCGCTCAGCTGGACGAGGAGGGCGTGGTCCAGGTGTTGCGGGACCCGGACCTGGGTGACCAGGCGCCGGTCCTCGCCGCCGTCGGTCCGATGCAGCTGGAGGTGGCGGCCTGGCGGCTGGAGCACGAGTTCGGCGCCGCCACCGACATGTCGCCCACCGCCTACACCATCGCCCGCCGCACCGACGAGGCGTCGGCGCCCGAGCTGCGGGGCCTGCCCGGCGTGCGGGTCCTGGCCCGTGCCGGGGGCACGCTCTACGCCCTGTTCGAGAGCCCGTACTGGCTGGCCCGGGTGGAGGCCGAGAACCCGGACCTCGCCCTCGACCGCCTGGTGGCCGAGGGCACCGCCGGCTGATCCGCCGGCTCACTCGCAGGTGGTGCCGTCCTCGGGTGGCTCCAGGTCCACCAGGTAGCTGGTCACGGCATCGTCCACGCACTCGACGCCCTGACCGACCACGGTGTGGCCGTCGCCCTCGTAGGTGAGCAGCACGCCGGACTCCAGCCGTTCGGCGGTGCGGACCCCGGCTTCGTAGGGCGTGGCCGGGTCGTTCCTGGTCGACACCACCACGATGGGCGGGGTCCCGGGGGCGGTCACGGCGGGCAGCGGCTCCTCCTCCGCCGGCCAGATGGCGCAGCGCACGTAGTCGTTGACGATGGCCTCGCCGAAGTGAGGTGATTCGACCGCTGCGGCCTTGCCCGCCGCCAGGAGCTCGTCCGCGGTGTCGGGCCAGTCGCTGTCCAGGCAGCCGACCGCGAAGTAGATGTCGGTGTCCGCCAGGTCCAGGTACTCGTCGGCCAGGCCCACCATGTCGGTGCCATCGCCGTCGAGGGCGTTGGCCACGGCCTCGGACAGGTCGCTCCACAGCATGGGGTCGTAGAGCGGGTAGGCGAGGCCGGTCGACAGCTCGCCGGGCCCGAGGTCACGGGGATCGGCGGGGATCGGCGCCTGCTCGACCTGGGCCTGGAGCTGCTCGATGGCACCAATGGCGTCGGGCGCCAGCGGGCAGTCGTCGTCCGCGTTGCAGGCTTCGGCGTAGGACTGGAGGGCGGTCTCGAAGCCCGTCGCCTGGGCGGTCGCGAGCTCGACGCCCGTCGGGCCCAGCTCGAGCACGCCGTCGAGGACCATGGCCCGGATGCGGTCGGGGAACAGCTGGGCCAGCATCTGGCCGATAGCCGTGCCGTAGCTGTAGCCCAGGTAGGACAGCTGCTCGTCGCCCATCGCCTCGCGCACGGCATCGATGTCGCGGGCCACGTTCTCGGTGCCGAGGAACGGCAGCAGGTCGCCGGCCGCGGCCTCGCAGGCGTCGACGTACTCCTGGCTGACGTCGAGCAGCGCGGTCGTGTCCTCGGGCGAGTCGATGGTGTAGTCGACCCCGTAGAGCTCCTGGGGATCGGGGTTGTCGCCGCAGTCGATCTCGCTGCTGCCGAGACCGCGGGGGTCGACGCCGACGATGTCGAAGTGCTCGACGATGTCGCTCGGGAGCGAGAACTCCATGGCGCTCACGAAGTCGGTGGCGGTTCCGCCCGGGCCGCCGGGGTTGACGAACAGCGCGCCGATCCGCTCGCCCTGGGCCGGGGCCCGGGCGATGCTCAGGGTGAGCGTCGGGCCGTCGGGCTGGTCGTAGTCGACCGGCACGTCCAGCTCGGCGCACTCGCCGAAGCTGCAGTCCTCCCAGTCGAGGGTGTCGTTCGCCTGGTCGCCGTCGCCTTCGGTCGAGTCGGGACTGGTGTCCTGGCCTCCGGTCCGGGTCTGGTCGGCGGACAGCAGGCTCTCATCGGCCTCGGACGCGCACGCGGCGGTGAGAAGCAGCAGGGTGAGGAGGGCAGCGAGCAGTCGGAGGCGGCGGCGGTGCACCGGGTGACGCTATCCGCCTCATCCCGCTGGTGTCTCGGCGGGGTGGGAGAGCATCCACTCCCGCGGCGTGACCCCGGCGTCATGGATCGCCTGGGCCGTGTCGCGGCCGACGTAGCGGAGGTGCCAGGGCTCGTAGGCGTAGCAGGTGCGGTCGGCTCCACCGTCCGGGTAGCTCAGCACGAAGCCGTACTCCCAGGAGTGGGCCGCCACCCACTGGCCCTGCGGCGTGCCCGCGAAGTCGGGCGTGAGGTCGCCGCCGCCGGGGTCGAGCACGTCGATGGCCGTGCCCAACTGGTGCTCGCTGTGCCCCGGGCGGGCCGTGCGCTGGGCGGCCTCGGCCTCGCCGACCTGGTTCACCCGCCGCTGGAACAGCTGGCTCTGGTAGGAGAAGCTGCGGTAGCCCGACACGACCACGATCGGCGTCCCGTTGGCGTCGGCCGCGACGCGCATGGCCGCGAGATCCTGGAT